>JAKJFB010000197.1 GCA_022705125.1 Pseudomonadota bacterium | reverse complement strand
CGCGCCACGCGCATGGCGCGCTACATGGGCGCCGAGCGCGCCACGCTCGATGCCGCGCTGCTGTGGGTCGAACTGGAACCGCAGAATCCGGAGGCCCGCTTCACGGCAGCCACCGAACTGGCGCGCGCCGGCCGGCCCGCCGAGGCATTCGAGCACATGCGCGCGCTCGACGCCGGCAGCGGCCAGACCAACTTTGCCGCGGTCACCGCCAGTGCACTGGACCTGCCCGCGAGCGATCGCCAGCAGATGCTGGAAGCACTGCAAGACATCGAGGGTGACAGCCCCGACCTGCTGATCGCCAGAGCGGTGCTGCTGCAGAGCCTGGAGCGCAACGACGAGGCACTCGAGGCCGTGGCCACGGTGCTGGAGGCGGAGCCCGACAACTACCAGGCGCTGCTGCTCGAGGCACAGGTCTACCAGAACATCGGCGACCTGCCCAAAGCCTTTGCCCGCGTCGAGCGCGCGCTGGCGGACGATCCCGGCAACAAGCGGCTGCGCCTGCAGTACGCGCGACTGCTGGCGAAGACCGACCTCGCAAAGGCCGAGGAACAGTTTCGCATCCTGGTCGAGCAGAACCCCGCCGACGCCGAGCTGCGCCTCGCGCTGGCGCTGGTCTACCGCGAGTCCGGCCAGTTCGACCGCATGAGCGAGGAACTGAACGCGCTGCTCGCCGAGGGCAACCAGTCGAGCGCGGCGCATTTCTATCTCGCGCAGGACGCCGAACGCCGTGGCGACAACGAGGACGCGATCCGGCATTACCTCGAAATCCGCCCGGGCCAGATGTTCATGGCCTCGATCACGCGCGCCGCCGAGCTGATCATCGCCAGCCACGGCATCGAGGCGCTCGGCGAACCGCTGGCGCAACTGCGCGCACGCTGGGTCGCGCAGGCAGTGCCGCTGACGCTGCTGGAGTCGGAGCTGCGCCTCGAAAAGGGCGACCTGAGCGGCGCGCAGCGATTGCTCGACGCGGCACTGGCCGACACCCCCGCGGAGCCCGGCCTGCTGTATGCGCGCTCCATGGTCAGCGAGCGACGCGGCGACATCGCGGCGATGGAGCGCGACCTGCGCGCGATGTTGCGCCTCGACCCCGACAGCGCGCTGGCCATGAACGCGCTCGGCTACTCGCTCGCCAACCTGACCGACCGCCACGCCGAGGCGCTGGCGCTGATCGAGAGGGCGCTGGCGCTGAAGCCTGACGATCCCGCCATCATCGACAGCATGGGCTGGGTGCAATACCGCCTGGGCCACCTGGAAAAAGCACTCACTTACCTGCGCCAGGCCTTCGAAAAGTACCCGGACCACGAGGTCGCCGCGCACCTGGGCGAGGTGCTGTGGGTGAGCGGCAACCGCGAAGAGGCCGGCGAGATCTGGCGCAAGGGGCTTGAGAGCAAGCCCGACAGCCGCCTGATCCACGACACCATGCGCCGCCTCGGCGCCATTCCCGCGCCATGAGCTGCGTCCGCGTCGCCCGGCGCCGGCAGCGGGCGGCGCTGCTCGCGCTGTGCGCGCTGCTCGCGCTGGCCGGTTGCGCGCCACAACCGCGGCGCGCGGAATTGCCGGCAGACTGGCAGGCGCACGCCGCGGCGGTCGGCGCGCTCGACGAGTGGCAGTTGCAGGGCAAGATCGGCGTGCGCGCGGCGAGCGGCTCCGGCAGCGCCTTCCTCACGTGGAAGCAGCAGGCCGAGAGCTACCGCCTGGTGCTGAGCGGCGCGCTGGGCATGGGCAAGCTGGTGCTCACGGGCGACGCGCACGGCGTCGCCTGGAACGACTCGCGCGGGCGCACCGGCCAGCACGCCGACCCCGAGGCGCTGGTCGCCGAGATCTGGGGCTGGCAGCTGCCCGTGGCTGCCCTGAAGTACTGGATCCGCGGCATTCCCCGGCCCGGCCACCCCGTCGCGGACGCCGAATTCGCCGGCGCCGAAGTCACGCGTTTTCGCCAGTCGGGCTGGCTGGTCGAACCCGGCGCGTACCGCGACGTGGACGGCCTCGCGCTGCCGACGCGCCTGCGCCTCGAAGCCGAGGGCGCGATACTCACGCTGCTGATCAACCGCTGGGGCCCCCCGGCGCCATGAGCGGCACGCTCACGCTGCGATCGCCGGCGAAACTCAACCTGTTCCTGCACGTGACCGGCCGGCGCGCCGACGGTTACCACCTGCTGCAGACAGTGTTCCAGCTGCTCGATCTCTGCGACGAGATCCGCTTCACCGCGAGCGCCGCGCCCGCGCTGGTGCTCGAGGGCGCGGTGCCGGGCGTGGCGGTGGAAGACAACCTGGTGATGAAGGCCGCGCGCGCGCTCGCCGCGCGCTGCGCGCCGCGCCAGGGCGCAATCATCCGGCTCGACAAGCGCATACCGCACGGCGGCGGGCTGGGCGGCGGGAGCTCGGATGCCGCCACCACGCTGCTGGCGCTGAACCGGCTGTGGGGCTGCGGGCTCACGAGCGCGGAGCTCGCCGGCATCGGCCTCGCGCTCGGCGCGGACGTGCCCGTGTTCGTGCACGGGCACAGCGCCTGGGCCGAGGGCATCGGCGAGCTGTTGCAGCCGCTCGATCTGCCCCAACGCTGGTACCTGGTGATCCGTCCCGGTTGCGCGGTGAATACTGCCGCGATTTTCAATGACCGGGAATTGACACGTGACACGCCGATCACGACAATGGCCGCCTTTTTGACGGACGGACATCGCAACGACTGCGAGCCCGTGGTCAGGAAACGGTACCCTGAAGTCGATCGCGCGCTGACATGGCTCGCGGCGTGCGGGGAGGCAAGGATGAGCGGCACAGGCAGTTGCGTGTTCGCACCCTTCGCCACTGAGAGCGCGGCGCGCGAGGCTGCCTCGCGGGTACCGGCTGATTGGGAACGGTTCGTTGCCCGCGGCATCAACCGCTCCCCGGTGCACGAGGCACTGTACGACTGAATCAATTGGGGCGTCGCCAAGTGGCTAAGGCAGCGGGTTTTGATCCCGCCATTCGTAGGTTCGAGTCCTACCGCCCCAGCCAATTCATTCATTCGGGACATCACGCAACGGGGCCTGCGAGCGCAATGAACCGCCAGCTTCCCCCCGCGTGTCGCGACCTGCCGCGAACCCCGTCCCTTGCTTAACCGCTGTGCCAACACGAAGGATCCCGACGTGTCAGAGATGATGCTCTTCACCGGCAGCGCCAACCCCGAGCTGGCGCAGAAGATCGTGCAGCGGCTGGGCCTGAGGCTGGGCTGCGCAACCGTCAGCCGCTTCAGCGACGGCGAGATCAGCATCGAGATCGTCGAGAATGTGCGCGGCAAGGACGTGTTCGTGATCCAGTCGACCTGCGCGCCGACCAACGACAACCTGATGGAGCTGATCCTGATGATCGACGCGCTGCGTCGTTCCTCGGCCTCGCGCATCACGGCGGTCGTGCCCTACTTCGGCTACTCGCGCCAGGATCGGCGCGTGCGCTCGAGCCGCGTGCCGATCAGCGCCAAGGTCGTGGCCGACATGATGGCCAAGGCCGGCGTTAACCGCGTGCTCACGGTGGACCTGCACGCCGAGCAGATCCAGGGCTTCTTCGACGTGCCGGTCGACAACGTCTACGGCTCGGCGATCCTGATCGACGACATCGAGCGCCAGCGCTACGAGAACCTGATGGTGGTCTCGCCCGACATCGGCGGCGTGGTGCGCGCACGCGCCATCGCCAAGCAGATGAACGATCTTGATCTCGCGATCATCGACAAGCGCCGTCCGCGGGCCAACGAAGCGCAGGTGATGCACATCATCGGCGATGTCGCGGGCCGTACCTGCATGGTGGTCGATGACATGGTCGACACCGCCGGCACGCTGTGCAAGGCCGCGCAGGCACTCAAGGAACACGGCGCGGCGAAAGTGATCGCCTACTGCACGCACGCGGTGCTCTCGGGCAACGCGATAGCCAACATCAGTGCCTCCGTGCTGGACGAACTGGTCGTGACCGACACGATCCCGCTGTCCGAGGAGGCGAAACGCTGCGCCCGCATCCGCCAGGTGAGCAGCGCACCGCTGCTGGCCGAGGCCGTGCGCCGGGTCAGCAACGAGGAATCCATCAGCGCGATGTTCGCCTGATGCATCGAGCGGAAAGGCAACCGCCTTTCCTTTTCAAGAACCGCGGCACCCATCCCGGTCGCAGGGAGGCTGTCCGCTCATCAAAGGAGTACAGACCATGTCTGGCGAATTTGTATTGAATGCCGTAGCACGCGGCGACGTGGGGAAAGGTGCGAGCCGCCGCCTGCGTAACGACGACCTGGTGCCCGCGATCGTTTACGGCGGCACCAAGAACCCGAGCAACATCTCGCTCTCGCACCGCGAGCTGGTGAAGGCGCTGGAGAACGAGGCGTTCTTCTCGCACCTGATCACGCTGAAGCTCGATGGCGGCGCCGAGGAAGTGATCCTGAAGGACCTGCAGCGCCACCCGGCGCGCCCGCGCATCCTGCACGCGGACTTCCAGCGCGTGAGCCGCGACCGCAAGCTCCACGTCCACATCCCCCTGCACTTCATCAACCAGGAGAAGTGCCGTGGCGTGAAGGACCAGGGCGGCATGATCCAGCACAACGCCGTGGAAGTGTACGTGAGCTGCCTGCCGCAGGATCTGCCCGAATTCATCGAAGTCGACATGCTTTCCTGCGAGGTCGGCGACTCGGTGCACCTCTCCGACCTCAAGCTGCCCGCGGGCGTCGAGAGCGTCGAGCTGTCCCATGGCCCCGAGCACGACCTGCCGGTGGCCACGGTACTGGCGCCGAAGGGCGGCGCTGCCGAGGAAACCGCATCCTGATCCGGTGCGCGAGGCTGCCCTCCCGGGCAGCCTCGTTCCCCCCCTGACCCAGGTGAGCACGCCTCTCGCCCTCATCGTCGGCCTGGGCAATCCCGGACCCGAATACCATCGCACCCGCCACAACGCGGGAGCCGATTTCGTGAGCGCGCTGGCCGCGCAGTGCGGCGTGACGCTGAAGCCGGAGACGCGATTCCACGGTCTCACGGCTCGCGTGCAACTCGCCGGCCAGGACGTGCGTCTGCTGGTGCCGACGACCTGGATGAATCGCAGCGGACAGGCCGTGGGGCCTGCGCTGAATTTCTTCAAGCTCGCGCCGGAGCAACTGCTCGTTGCCTACGACGAGCTCGACCTGCCGCCGGGCGAAGTGCGCTTCAAGTTCGACGGCGGCCACGGCGGCCACAACGGCCTGCGCGACATCATCGCCGCGCTGGGCAACAACCGCGCCTTCCACCGCCTGCGGATCGGCATCGGCCACCCGGGCGCGCGCGAGCAGGTCTCGCCGCACGTGCTCTCGCGGCCCTCGGCGGCGGACCGCCGCCTGATCGATCTGTGCATCGAGGAAGCGCTGCACGTACTGCCGGAAGCCGTGCGCGGCAACTGGCCCATTGCATTGAACCGACTCAACAGTTTCAGGGCAGGATAACCATGGGATTCAACTGCGGCATCGTCGGACTGCCCAACGTCGGCAAGTCCACGCTCTTCAACGCGCTGACGCGCGCCGGCATCGCGGCCTCGAACTTCCCGTTCTGCACCATCGAGCCGAACACCGGCATCGTGCCGGTACCCGATCCCCGGCAGGACCGCATCGCGGAGATCGTGAAGCCGCAGCGCATCGTGCCGACCACGATGGAGTTCGTGGACATTGCGGGCCTGGTGGCCGGCGCCTCGAAGGGCGAGGGCCTCGGCAACCAGTTCCTCGCCAACATCCGCGAGACCGACGCCATCGCGCACGTGGTGCGCTGCTTCGAGCATGGCGACATCGTGCACGTGGCGGGCAAGATCGACCCGATCGCCGACATCGAGACCATCGATACCGAGCTGGCGT
>JAKJFB010000196.1 GCA_022705125.1 Pseudomonadota bacterium | reverse complement strand
GGGCGATGCGCAGGCCGGCGTGCAGGTGCTCGGCATCGTCGAGAGCGACGCGCCGCTGCAGCCCAGGTACGAGCCGCATCATCCGCTCGCCGACGAGCAGGGCTACGTGTACTACCCGAACGTGAACGTGGTCGAGGAGATGGCCGACATGATCTCCGCCTCGCGCTCGTTCCAGATCAACGTGCAGGTTGTGGAAGCGGCCAAGACGCTGGCGCAGCGCGTGCTGGCACTGGGCCAGTGAGCGGCACCGCACACCAGGGCAGGGGGTGATTGAACGATGAGCGAAATCAACGGATTCAAGGTGAGCGGCAGTGCCTACGAGGCGCTGTCCTTCAAGAAGGAGCCCGCCAAGGCGGAGAACAGCTCGCTCGGGCAGGCCGATTTCCTCACGCTGCTGATCACGCAGCTCGAGAACCAGAGCCCGCTCACGCCGCAGGACAACACCGCCTTCGTGGCGCAGCTCGCGCAGTTCAGCACGCTGCAGGGCATCGAGGACCTCAACAGCAATTTCGTCTCGATGAACGGCAGCCTGAAATCGAGCCAGGCGATCCAGGCCTCGGCGCTGGTCGGGCACACGGTGCTCGTCGAGGCCTCCACCGCGCGGCTCGCCAGCGGCGGCGAGATCATGGGCACGATCACCATCGACGAACCGGTCGATGACACGCTGCTCAACATCTACAACCCGGCCGGCGTGCTCGTGCGCCAGGAACTGCTCGGCAGGCAGGATGCCGGCGACATCACCTTCGGCTGGGATGGCCGCGATGCGGCCGGAACCTCGCTGGCGCCGGGGATCTACCGCTTCGAGGCACTGGGCCTGCGCGAGGACGAGACCGTGGGGCTGGCGACCGCGCTCGGCGCCAACGTGAACAGCGTGACCATCGGGGCCAACGGCGAGATGACGCTGAACGTCGACGGCATCGGACCGCTCGGTATCAGCGCGGTGAAGGAAATTCTCTGACAAGGGGCCAGCCGGCGCGCGCCGGCTGCGGGTTTACATACAGCGAGGAGCAGCGACATGTCATTCAACACCGGACTCAGCGGCCTGCGCGCGGCCACTTCCGACCTCAACGTGACCGGCAACAACATCGCCAACGCGAGCACGACGGGCTTCAAGCAGTCGCGCGCGGAATTCGGCGACGTGTACGCCGCGAGCCTCACCGGCACCAGCACCATCGGCAGCGGCGTCATGCTGCAGCGCACCGCGCAGCAGTTCACGCAGGGCAACATCGCGCTCACCCAGCGCGACCTCGATGTCGCGATCAACGGCCGCGGTTTCTTCATCCTGAACAACGGCGGCGAGCGAACCTACACACGCGCGGGCGTGTTCGGGGTGGACAAGGACGGCTACGTGGTGAGCAACACCGGTGGCCGTCTCGTGGGCTACGCGGCGAACTCCGCCGGACAGGTGGACCTGGGCAACGAGGTGGACCTGCGCATCGAGGCCTTCAAGCTGCAGCCGAGCAAGACTTCCGAGGTCAGACTCGGCTTCAACCTCGACGCCGCGGCCGCCGCGGTCGACGGGGCGCTCTACCCGGAGTTCAATCCCGCGGACCAGAACACCTTCAACTTCGCCTCGTCGGTGACGCTCTACGACTCCGAGGGCATCCCGCACGTGGGCACGATGTATTTCCGCAAGGACCAGCCGGACCCGGCGATCGAGACCGGGGTGAACAACGACTGGTTCATGTGGCTCGCGATCGACGGCGAGCTGGTCAACGACGGTAACCCGGCCAACCCGGCGGGCGCGCCGCTGGATCCCAACGGCGACAACAGTGCCTTCCTGGTGCGCTTCAACGAGGACGGCACGCTCGATCCCGCCACCAACCAGTTCGTGATGGACGACTGGGTGCCCGCCTTGCAGATCCAGAGCGTGTTCGATTCCAACGCCGAGCCGCTGGGACCGCTGGGCGGTGCCGCGACCCCGACCTTCAACGGCGTGGTCGATGCGGACACGTCGGACTTCCTGCTCGACATCAGCGGCTCCACGCAGTTTGGCGACGACTTCAACATCGATTCGGTGAGCCAGGACGGCTTCGGGCCGGGTCAGCTGGTAGGCACCGACATCTCGGAAAACGGCATCCTGTTCGCCCGCTACACCAATGGCCAGTCGCAGATCCTCGGTCAGATCATCCTCGCCGATTTCCGTAATCCGCAGGGCCTGACGGCACTCGGCAACACGCAATGGGCCGAGTCCTTCGATTCCGGGCAGCCCACGCGCGGTGTGGCGACGGCCGGCGTGTTCGGCTCTCTCCAGGCCGGTGCACTCGAGGACTCGAACGTCGACATATCGGAAGAGCTGGTCAACCTGATCGTCGCGCAGCGCAACTTCCAGGCCAATGCCAAGACCATCGAGACCAACAACACGATCACGCAGACCGTGATCAATATCCGCAGCTGAGCGATAGCGCTGACGCGCTGGCCCTGCGCTGCGCGCAGGGTCCGCGCGCAGCGAGACAGGAGCACCGATGGACCGAGCGCTTTACACCAGCATGACGGGCGCCAAGCACAACACGCTGGCGCAGACGGTGCACGCGAACAACCTCGCCAACGCGAGCACCGACGGCTTTCGCCGCGACTACGTCGCGGCGCGCAGCATGGGCATCTGGTACGGCGATGGCTTCCCGACGCGCGTGCATGCGCTGACCGAGCGCCCGGCCACGGACTTCGCCAGCGGCACGCTGCGCGAGACCGGCCGCGAGCTCGATGTCGCGGTGCGCGGCGCGGGGTGGATCGCGGTGCAGGCACCCGATGGAACCGAGGCCTACACCCGCGACGGCAACCTGCAGATAACGCCGTTCGGCCAGCTGCTGACCGGCAGCGGATTGCCGGTGCTCGGCAGCAACGGGCCGATCGCGATTCCCGATGCGAGCAAGGTGGAGATCGGCCAGGACGGCACGATCACCGTCCGTGCCATGGGGCAGGGTCCCGAGGCGCTGGCCAGTGTCGAGCGCATCCGGCTGGTGAACCCGCCCGAGCAGGACCTGCTCAAGCGCGAGGACGGGCTGGTCCACCTGCGCGATGGCGCGCGCGCGCCGGTCGATGCGCGGGTGCGCGTGGTCTCGGGTTTTCTCGAGGGGAGCAACGTCAATGCCGTCGAGGCCCTGACGGAAATGCTGAGCCTCGCGCGCCAGTACGAAATGCAGGTGAAGTTGATGAAGTCCGTCGATGAGAATACCGAGGCCGCGGCACGCTTGTTGCAAGTTTCCTGATGCCGCGCGAGGACCCGAAGGAGTAATTGACGATGATGAATGCACTGTGGGTGAGCAAGACGGGCCTGAGCGCTCAGGATACCCAGCTCGGGACGATTTCGAACAACCTCGCGAACGTCTCGACGGTCGGCTTCAAGCGCGATCGCGTGACCTTCGAGGACCTGCTGTACCAGATCCGCCGCCAGCCCGGCGCGCAGTCGTCGCAGGACAACCAGCTCCCCTCGGGCCTGCAGCTCGGCACCGGCGTGCGGATCGTCTCGACGCAGAAGGAGTTCACCGAGGGCAGCCTGCAGGTCACCGGCAATTCGCTCGATGTGGCGATCAACGGCCGCGGCTTCCTCGAGGTGCTGCAGCCCGACGGCACCACCGCCTACACGCGCAACGGCCAGCTCCACCTCAGCCGCGACGGCGAGATCGTGAATGCCGACGGCCTGGTGATCCAGCCCGCGATCACGGTTCCCGAGGGTGCGCAGTCCCTCACCATCGGCAAGGACGGCACCGTGTCGGTGGTGCTCCCGGGCGAGGCGGAGGCGCAGCAGATCGGCTCCCTGACCCTCACGGACTTCATCAATTCAGCCGGGCTCCAGGCCATCGGCGGCAACCTGTTCCTCGAGACCACGGCCTCGGGCAGCCCCACCAACGGCACGCCCGGCCTCGACGGGCTGGGCACCATCGAGCAGGGCAACCTGGAGAACTCGAACGTGGAAGTCGTGGAGGAACTGGTGAACATGATCACGACGCAGCGTGCCTACGAGATGAATGCCAAGGTCATCTCGACCAGCGACCAGATGCTTGGCTACATCTCGCAGAACCTGTAACAGGACGCCGCGATGACACGCTTCATTGACTCCACGCCGGCACCGCGCCGCGCCGGCATCATGCTCGTTGCGCTGCTGGCATCCGTGCTCGCGGGCTGCGCCGCGCCACGGCTGCAGGAAATGCCCGACGATCCGGCGTACGCACCGCTCACCGCCAACACGCCGGCGCCGGACTTCCACGCGCAGGGCGCGATCCAGTACGCCCGTTTCGGTTCCTCGCTGTTTTCCGACCGGCGCGCCGCGCAGGTCGGCGACATCATCACCGTGCGCCTGATCGAGCGCACCCAGGCCAGCAAGGATGCCGACACCGCGGTCAGCAAGCAGAGCGACCTGCAGTTCAACGCCGGCACCATGCTCGGCAACGACTTTGCCGGCGGCGATCACAGCCTCGAAACCGATGTGCAGCAGAACCGCGACTTCCAGGGCAACGCCGAGAGCTCGCAGAGCAACAGCCTGAGCGGCAGCATCGCGGTCACGGTCACCGAGGTGACGCCGAACGGGCTGCTGCGCGTGCGCGGTGAAAAGTGGCTGCAGCTCAATCGTGGCCAGGAATACATCCGCCTGAGCGGCCTGGTGCGCCAGGAAGATCTCGCGCCCGACAACTCGGTGCCCTCGACCAGGCTCGCCGATGCCCGCATCGGCTACAGCGGCACCGGTGAGCTGGCGCAGTCGAACAACATGGGCTGGCTGGGCAAGTTCTTCAACTCCGGCGTGTGGCCGCTATGAGCATGGCAATCCCGCTGCTCCGGTTGCGTGCCCTGCTGGCGCGTCGTGCCTCCCGGCTCGGCGCCGCGGCGCTGGTCCTGCTGTCCTGCGCCGGTGCCGCCCACGCCGAGCGGCTGAAGGACATCGCCGCGCTCGCGGGCGTGCGCAACAATTACCTGATCGGTTACGGGCTCGTGGTCGGACTCGACGAGACCGGCGACCAGACCACGCAGGCGCCGTTCACCTCGCAGTCGTTGATGCGGATGCTGCGCCAGTTCGGCATCGCGCTGCCCGAGGGCATGCGCCTGCAATTGAAGAACATCGCCGCCGTGGCGGTGCACGCGCAGCTGCCGCCGTTCGCCAAGCCGGGCCAGACGATCGACGTGACGGTCTCCTCGCTGGCCAATGCGAAGAGCCTGCGCGGCGGCACGCTGCTGCTGACACCCCTGAAGGGCGTCGATGGCGAGGTGTATGCGCTCGCCCAGGGCGATCTGGTCGTCGGCGGCTTCGGCGCCGAGGGCCAGGACGGCTCGCGCGTCACGGTCAACGTCGTGAACGCCGGGCGCATCGCCAACGGGGCAATCGTCGAGCGCGGCGTGGAGACTTCGTTCACCCAGGGCAGTGAGTTGCAGTTCAACCTGCTTCGTCCCGATTTCACCACCGCCAAGCATGTCGCCGAGCGGATCAACGGGATGCTGGGCTCGGATGTGGCGAACGCGCTGGATGCCGGCACGGTGCACGTGCGCGGGCCGCAGGATGCCGACCAGCGCGTGTCCTTCGTCTCGCTGCTGGAGAACCTCGAGGTGGAGCCGGGCGAGGCGCCGGCGCGCGTGGTCATCAATTCGCGCACCGGCACCATCGTCGTGGGCAATCACGTCACGGTCGAGCCGGTGGCGGTCACGCACGGCAGCATGACGGTGGTGGTGACCGAGAACCTGCAGGTCAGCCAGCCGGGCCCCTTCGGCGGCCTGGGACGGACGGTCGTCACGCCGCAGTCGGACGTCCAGATCGACCAGGAAGGCAACCGCATGTGGAAGCTGGCGGGCGTCACCACGCTCGACCAGCTGGTCGAGGCCGTCAACAGCGTGGGTGCGGCGCCG
>JAKJFB010000195.1 GCA_022705125.1 Pseudomonadota bacterium | reverse complement strand
ATGTCCTGCACCGGGAAGCCCGCGCGCAGCGCCATGCCCACACCGTCACCGGTGTTGATGTGCGCGTTCGTGGTCGAGGCGTAGATGCGCCCCGCCCCGCCGGTGGCCAGCACCGTCGCGCGCGATTTCACGTAGACGGTCTCGCCGGTCTCCATGCAGATCGCGATCACGCCGACCACCGCTCCGTCCTGGTTCTTCACCAGGTCCACGGCGAACCACTCGTTCAGGAAGGCGGTCTTGCTCTTCAGGTTGGCCTGGAACAGCGTGTGCAGCAGCGCGTGACCGGTGCGGTCGGCCGCCGCGCAGGTGCGCGCCGCCTGGCCGCCGCGGCCGTAGTCCTTGCTCTGACCGCCGAAGGGGCGCTGGTAGATGCGGCCTTCCTCGGTGCGCGAGAACGGCAGCCCGAGATGCTCCATCTCGAACACGGCCTGCGGGCCGACCGAACACATGTACTCGATCGCATCCTGGTCGCCGATGTAGTCGGAGCCCTTGACGGTGTCGTACATGTGCCAGCGCCAGTCGTCGTTCGGGTCGGCGCTGGCGATCGCGCAGGTGATGCCGCCCTGCGCCGACACCGTGTGCGAGCGCGTCGGGAACACCTTGGAAATCACCGCGGTGCGGTAGCCCGACTGGGCCAGCTGCAGCGCCGCGCGCATGCCGGCGCCGCCGCCGCCCACGATCACGCCATCGAAACTCAGAGTCCGGATTCTCGCCATTGCTCAATTACCCCACAAAATCTGAACGCCCCAGACGAGGTAGGCGAACAGCACCACCGCGTAGGCCATCTGGAACACGATCCTGATGCCGTTCGCCTTCGCGCCCAGCATGCGCACCGTCAGGTAATCGGTGCTCACCGACCACAGGCCGATCCAGGCGTGCACCACGATCGACAGCAGCGCCATCAGGCTGAACACCTTCATCGCGGTGCCATCGAAGTGCTCGCGCCACGTGGCGTAGTCGATACCCGGCGTGAACAGCAGGATGCCGCCCACGCACAGCACGTAGGCGAGCAGGACCACCGCGGTGAAACGCTGCAGCAGCCAGTCCGACAGACCGCTGCGACCGAAACTCGTGACTGCCCTTACCATACCCACACCCCCGCGAGAACGATGAGTACCGCCGCCACCGCGAAGGTGATGCGGGCCGCCGTGATGCCCCCCTGCAGGGTTTCGCCGATGCCGAGATCCATCAGCAGGTGCTTTACGCCGGCGACGCAGTGGTAGATCAGCGCCGCGAGCACGCCCCAGATCACCAGTTTGGCCGGCGTCGTCGCGAGCAGCTCGCCCGCGCGCGCGAAGCCCGCCTCGTCGGCGAGCGAGAGGTCGAACAGGTAGAGCAGCACGGCCACGGCGACAACAAGCGCCACACCGGAGACGCGGTGCAGTATCGAGGCCTTCGCGGGCAACGGCAGGGCAATCGTGCCCAGGTCCAGGTTGACGGGTCTGTTTGGCTTCACGGCTCTGATACCTTCCTTGAGATTTCCCGATTGAGGTAGCGCATGGCAGGCGCCCGGGCATCGCACACCGGCGGAGCGGTAGCGCACGAGGCGCGGACCGGAGTCGGGGCGCGCCGGCGGGCGCGTTCGAAACGCGGCGGATTATAGGGACATGCCCCCCTGATTACAAACCGGCAACGGGACCGCGTGAAGCACCGCGCGCACGCGCCCCGCAGCGGGACCAGGGCGGAGTGTCGAATTGACAATGCAACGGACCCGTCTATAGAGTTAGCCGCCGCGCCGCATCGCGGCCTGCCCCCCGAAACGTTGCAAGGAGTCGTAGTTACATGACGGGAAAAACCGCCAGATTGACGATACAGGGCGCCGCGGCGGACCTCGAATTGCCCGTTTATTCGGGCTCCATGGGACCCGACGTCATCGACGTGCAGGGACTCACCCCGAAGGGTTACTTCACCTACGATCCGGGATTCGTATCCACCGCGGCCTGCGAGAGCAAGATCACGTTCATCGATGGCGACAAGGGCGTCCTGCTGCACCGCGGTTACCCGATCGAGCAGCTCGCGGACAAGTCGGATTACCTCGAGACCTGCTACCTGCTGCTTTACGGAGAACTGCCGAGCGCGGCGCAGAAGCAGCGCTTCGTCAACGTGGTGATGCGCCACACGATGGTGCACGAGCAACTGCAGTTCTTCTACCGCGGCTTTCGCCGCGACGCGCACCCGATGGCGATCATGTGCGGCGTGGTCGGCGCGCTGTCGGCCTTCTACCACGACGCGCTGAACATCACCGACGAGGAGCACCGCGAGATCGCCGCGTTCCGCCTGATCGCGAAGATGCCGACGATAGCCGCGATGAGCTACAAGTACTCGATCGGCATGCCCTTCATGTACCCGGACAACACGCTCGACTACTCGGCGAACTTCCTGCACATGATGTTCGGCAATCCCTGCGAGAAATCCGTGATCAATCCGGTGCTCGCGCGCGCGATGGACCGCATCTTCATCCTGCACGCCGACCACGAGCAGAACGCCTCGACCTCGGCGGTGCGCCTGACCGGCTCGACCGGCGCCAATCCCTTCGCCTGCATCGCGGCCGGTATCGCCGCGCTGTGGGGCCCGGCGCATGGCGGCGCCAACGAGGCGGTGCTGACGATGCTCGAACAGATCGGCGACGAGTCGCGCATCCCGGAGTTCATCGCGAAGGCCAAGGACAAGAACGACCCGTTCCGCCTGATGGGCTTCGGCCACCGCGTCTACAAGAATTTCGACCCGCGCGCCAGGGTCATGAAACAGACCTGCGACGAGGTGCTGGCCGAGCTCGGGCTCGAGAAGGACCCGCTGTTCCGCATCGCGCAGAAACTCGAGCAGATCGCCACCGAGGACGAGTACTTCGTCGAGAAGAAGCTCTACCCCAACGTGGACTTCTACTCGGGCATCATCCTGCGCGCGCTCGGCATCCCGACCAACATGTTCACCGTGATCTTCGCCACCGGGCGCACCGTGGGCTGGATCGCGCACTGGCACGAGATGATCAGCGCGAGCTACAAGATCGGCCGCCCGCGCCAGCTCTACACGGGCTACACGCCGCGCGACTACGTCCCGATGGACCGGCGCGGCTGAGCACGATACCCGGCGGCGCAACGCGCCGCCGGCCATTCACGCACACGCCGCCTGCACCGGGCGCCGAGCGTCCCGGGGGCGCGGCAGGAGTTCCGGCATGTCCGCTCTGCATGTTCCTCCCCGCCGCGCCGCGCCCCGGTCCCGTGCTGCGCACTCCACCTCGCTGCTGAATGCTCTGTCCGAGATGCGCGCCCTCGCCGAGATAGGCAGCTATTTCGGCATCCGCCCGCTGCTGGATCGCGTGGTTCCGCGCGGCGACGGACACCCGGTGTTGGTGCTGCCCGGGTTCATGGCCTCCGACACGCTGACGCAGGGACTGCGGGACTTCCTGCAACGGCTGGGCTACGAGGTGCACGCCTGGGAGCTCGGTCGCAACCCGGGCCTGCGCCTCGATCTGTGCGAGAAGCTCGAGGCTCGCATCGAGGCGATCCGCGGTGCCTCGCACCGGCGCGTGAGCCTGCTCGGCTGGAGCCTCGGGGGCATGTACGCGCGCGTGATCGCGCAGCGGCGCAGCGATGACATCCGCCAGGTGATCACCCTGGGCACGCCGTTCCGGGTGAGCGCGGAGGACGGCGGCAAGGGCGCCATCGCCCGGATGTACATGAAGCTCAATCCCGAGGCGTCCGCGGACCCCCTGATGGCCAGCGGGCTCGCGCGCCTGCCGACGCCGGTGCCCTCGACCTCGATCTACAGCACGCGCGACGGCATCGTGCCGTGGGCGAGCTGCGTCGAGCAATGCGACGCGCTCCACGAGAACATCCGCGTGCACGGCAGTCACTGCGGCATGACGTACAACCCGCTGATCCTCGCGATCGTCGCCGAGCGCCTCGGGCAGCGCGAACACGCCTGGCGCCCGTTTCGTCCCTCGGGCCTGAAAGCCATCCTGTCGCGGCCGGTCTGCGACCCCGTCACGGCCTGAGAGCCGCGTCGCGGCGCGCGAGCGCGGCCGGCAGGCGCCCTACTTCCAGCTCTTCACGGTCGACTCGATGTTCTCCAGGCCCACGTGGCGCAGGTCCTGGCCCTTGACGAGATAGAACACGTATTCGGCGATGTTGCGCGAGTGGTCACCGATGCGCTCCAGCGAGCGCAGCGCCCACATGATGTTCATCACGCGCGAGATCGAGCGCGGATCCTCCATCATGTAGGTGACCAGCTCGCGGGTGGCCGAGCGGTACTCCTGGTCAACCGTCTTGTCGCGACGCACCACCTCCAGCGCCGCATCCACATCGAGTCGGGTGAAGGCATCCAGCGCGTCGTGCAGCATCTCGGACACGGCGGCGCCGATGTGGCGCAACTCGAAGTAGCCGCGCGGTGCCGGCCCCTCCTCCGTGAGCTTGAGCGCGAGCTTGGCGATCTTCTTCGCCTCGTCGCCGATGCGCTCCAGGTCGCGCACCGCCTTGGTGATGATCAGCACCAGGCGCAGGTCCGAGGCCGCGGGCTGGCGTTTCACCAGGATCTTCGTGGCTTCGTCATCGACCGCGACCTCGAGACCGTTGACCTGCTTCTCGCGCGCAACGACCTCGTCGGCGCGCTGGCTGTCGGCGTCGATGATCGCGATCACCGCGTCCTCGATCTGTCGCTCGACGATGCCGCCCATCGCGAGCACGCGGCTCTTGATGGCTTCCAGCTCGGCGTCGAACTGGTGCGAGATGTGATGCTCGGATGCCATTGTCTTTTTCTCCCGATCAGCCGAAACGGCCGGTGATGTAGTCTTCGGTCAGCTTGTGCTGCGGCGTGGTGAACATCTGGTCGGTGCTGCCGATCTCGACCAGCCGCCCGAGGTGGAAATACGCGGTGCGCTGCGACACCCGCGCCGCCTGCTGCATCGAGTGCGTCACGATCGCGATCGTGAAGTTCTCGCGCAGCTCGGCCATCAGCTCCTCGATGCGCGCGGTGGCAATCGGGTCGAGCGCCGAGCACGGCTCGTCCATCAGGATCACCTCGGGGTCGATCGCGATGGTGCGCGCGATGCACAATCGCTGCTGCTGCCCGCCCGAGAGCCCGGTGCCGGGCTTGTCGAGGCGCTCCTTGACTTCCTCCCAGAGTCCGGCGCGACGCAGGCTCTTCTCGACGATCTCGTCGAGTTCGCTGCGCCGCGAAGCAAGGCCGTGGATCTTCGGGCCGTAGGCGACGTTCTCGTAGATCGACTTCGGGAACGGGTTGGGCTTCTGGAACACCATCCCGACGCGCGCGCGCAACTGCACCACGTCGAGCGCGGGATCGTAGATGTCCTCGCCGTCGAGCTGCAGCGTGCCGCTGACGCGGCAGCCCTCGATGGTGTCGTTCATGCGGTTCAGGCAGCGCAGGAACGTCGATTTGCCGCAGCCCGAGGGACCGATCATCGCGATGATCTGGTTGGGCGCGATATCGAGGCTCACGCGGTGTATCGCCTGGTTCTCGCCGTAGAAGACCTCGACGTCGCGCAGGCGCATCTTGGGCGCCTCGACGAAGGCCTCGCCCACGGTCTCGCCGGCTGCGGGCATCGCGGATGTCATCGTGTTCTGGACCATGCTCTCGTTCCCGGTGGATTCTTGCCGGCGCCGCGGCTACCAGCGCTTCTCGAAGCGGTTGCGCAGGAATACCGCCAGCGCATTCATGATCACCAGGAAGCCCAGCAGCACCATGATCGCGGCGGAGGTCAGCGCGGTGAAACCGCGCTCCGGGCTGTCGGCCCACAGGTAGATCTGCACCGGCAGCACCGTGGCCGAATCGGTCAGCGTCCGCGGCACGTCGACGATGAACGCGACCATGCCGATCATCA
>JAKJFB010000194.1 GCA_022705125.1 Pseudomonadota bacterium | reverse complement strand
CCGGCGGCTCCACGCGCAGCAATACGCGCGACATGGTGCTGGAATTGAAGCGTCGCGGCAGCTGTGTCGCGCCGCACCTGTCCTTCGGCGGTGACGACGAAAGCCTGGTGCTGGAACTGCTGCACGTCTACCGCGACAACGGCATCCGCCGCCTGGTGGCGCTACGCGGCGACATGCCCTCGGGCATGGGCGGCATGTCGCAGATGGTGTACGCCGCCGAGCTGGTCGGGTTCGTGCGCAGGCACACCGGCGACCACTTCACGATCGAGGTCGCGGCGTATCCGGAGATGCACCCGCAGGCGCCCGACATGGTCTCGGACGTGCGCTTCCTGAAGCGCAAGTTCGACGCCGGCGCCGACAGCGCCCTCACGCAGTTCTTCTACAACGCCGACGCCTATTTCCGCTTCATCGACGCGTGCCGTGCCGAGGGCATCACGCAACCGGTCTATCCCGGCATCATGCCTATCCTGAACTACCAGAACCTCGCGCGCTTCGCGCGCAACTGCGGTGCCGAGATCCCGCGCTGGCTGCACTACCGGCTGGAATCGCTGGAAAGCGATGCCACCGGCACGCGCGAGTTCGCCGAGGAGTTCGTGGCCTCGCTGTGTCGCCGGCTGCTCGAGGGCGGCGCGCCGGGACTGCATTTCTACACCATGAACCAGGCCGAGCCGACGCTCGCGATAGCCCGCGGGGCGGGACTGCTCTGAGGATGCGCGCACCGCGGCTGTTCGTCGAGACCGCGCTCGCGACGGGCGCGGCAATCGAACTGAAGGACGAGGCGCTGCACTACGCGCGCAACGTGCTCAGGCTCGACGTCGGCGCGCCGCTGCTGCTCTTCAACGGCGACGGCCGGGAATTCGAGGCCGCCGTGACCGCCGCCGGCAAGCGCGCGCTCACGCTCGCCGTCGGAGCGGACACCGCGCCGGCGCGCGACACCGCGCTGCCGGTGCACCTCGGCATCGGGCTGGCACGCGGCGAACGCATGGACTGGGTGGTGCAGAAGTGCACCGAGCTCGGCGTCGCCTCGATCACACCGCTGCTGCTCGCGCGCTGCAACGCGAAGTTCGACCAGGGCCGCGGCGACAAGCGCCTGGCGCACTGGCGCCAGGTAGCGATCAGCGCCTGCGAGCAGTGCGGGCGCAACCGGCTGCCGTTGATCGGGGAGCCCGTGACGCTCGATCACTGGCTTGCCACACGCACCGAGGCACCCGGCTTCGTGCTGCACACCGCCGACAGCCATGCGCTCGCCCGGGGCGACGCGCCCGCGGCGGTGCGCCTGCTGGTGGGCCCCGAGGGCGGGCTCGACAGCAACGAATTCGCGCAGGCCCGCAGCGCCGGCTTCACGCCATGGTCGCTGGGTCCGCGCGTGCTGCGAACCGAAACGGCGCCAGTGGCGGCGCTGGCGATACTGCAGTACCTGTGGGGTGATCTCGCGTAGGTCCGGATTTATCCGGACGATGTCCGCATGAATGCGGACCTACGGTGCGGCGAGGTGCTGCTCGATGAAATCGAAATCCGGTATTGCGGCGTCCTGACCATGCACGCGCACCTTCATGCGCTCGGCCGGACCCGGCGCCGGCGCGTCCACGGCCTGCACATCGGCGGCGGTCAGCAGCAGCAGGTGCGGCACGCCCTGGGCGAGGATCGCGTAGTTGCGCGCGGGCGCGGCATCGGACAGCGTGCTCAGGATCACGATCCGGCTGCCGTGCCCGGGATCGGGGCCGGCATGCCCGTTCAGCGCCTCGAAGGAGAGCACGGGCAGTTTCTCGTGGTGCCACAACAGCGTGCCCAGCAGCCAGTCGGGCGCCGCCGGCGGGCGCTGCAGATCGCGGCGCTTGATGATCTCGGCCACCACGGCGCCGGGAACCACCAGCAGTTGTCCGGTTACCGGGACCAGCAGCGCGCTCAGGTCCCGCGGGCCTGGCACCGCGTTCATGACGACGCTCCCTGGCGCGCGAGCAGCGCATGGATATGCTCCAGCAGCACCGACTCCTGGTAGGGCTTGCCGAGGTACATGTTCGCCCCCAGCGACAGCGCGCGCTCGCGATGCTTGTCGCCGGTACGCGAGGTGATCATGATGATCGGGATGCGGCGCAGCTGCTCGCTCAGGCGCACCTTGCTGACCACCTCGAAGCCGTCCATGTGCGGCATCTCGATGTCGAGCAGCATCACGTCCGGCACCTGTTCCTGGAGCTTCGCCATCGCATCCGCGCCGTCCTTGGCCGTGATCACCTGCATGCCCTCGCGCTCGAGGAAGCGCGTGGTGACCTTGCGCACGGTCACGGAATCGTCCACCACCATGACCAGCGGCGGGCGCTCGGCCTTGTGCTCCTGCGCGCCGCGCGGCGCGTGTTCGTAGCCGGTGGCGCCGTGCGCCGCATCGGCACGCAGCATCGCGGGGATGTCGAGGATCACGACCACGGAGCCGTCGCCGAGCACCGTTGCGCCGCTCAACCCCGGCACGGCGCCGAACTGCGGCCCCAGGCTCTTGACCGCGATCTCGCGCGCGCCGACCAGCCGGTCGACCTGCACCGCGAGCGCCTGCCCGCCACCGCGCACCAGCACCACGGGCACCGTGTCGGCGAGGCTGCCCGGGTCGGGCTGCTCGTCGGGGTAGAGCACGGCACCCAGGTGGCGCACCTGGTAGCTCTGGCCGGCATACTCGAACGGGGCCGCGTCGGGACCGGCGAAGTGGCGCAGCTCGTCGGCACGCATGCGCACCACGCCTTCCACGGAGTTCAGCGGCAGGGCGTGGATTTCGGGGCCCACCGTGACCAGCAGCGCGCGGCTCACCGACACCGTGAACGGCAGCCGCACCACGAAGCGCGTGCCCCGGCCGGGCTCGCTGTGGATTTCCAGCGAGCCGCCCATCTGGCGGATCTCGCTGCTGACCACGTCCATGCCCACGCCACGGCCCGAGATCTGCGTGACCGCGGCGGCAGTGCTGAAGCCGCTCGCCAGGATGAACTGCAGGATCTCGTGGTCGCCGAGCTGCGCATCCGGCTCCATCAGCCCGCGCTCGACCGCCTTGGCGCGCACGGCCGCGAGATCGACGCCGCCGCCGTCATCGGCCACCACGATCAGCACGTCGCCGCCTTCGCGCGCGACCTCGATCCTGATGTGCCCGGCCTCCGGCTTGCCGCGTTCGCGCCGCAGCGCGCGCGACTCGATGCCATGGTCGAGCGCGTTGCGCAGCAGGTGCTCGAGCGGTGCCACCACGCGCTCGAGGATGCCGCGGTCCAGCTCGCCGGCGATGCTGCCGAGCTCCAGCTCGACCTGCTTGTGCAGCTCGCCCGCCACCTGGCGCACCACGCGCTTGAGTCGCGGCAGGATGCTCGAGAACGGCACCATGCGCGAGCTCATCAGCCCTTCCTGCAGCTGGCTGTTGATGCGTGATTGCTGGATAAGCACCGTTTCGAGGTCGCGCGTCTTCTCGGCCAGCGTGCGCTTGATGTCGAGCAGGTCCGAGGCGCTCTCGACCAGCGAGCGCGACAGCTGCTGCAGCTGCGAGTAGCGGTCCATTTCCAGCGGGTCGAAGCCGTCGACGGCTGCGTTCTCCGCCCGTTCGCGGCGGAACAGCACCTGCGCCTCGGTCGCGATGTCCAGGCGCCGGACCTGGCTCTGCAGCCGCTCGATGGCGCCCTGCATGTCCTCGAACAGCTGTCCCAGCTCGCTGACCTGCTCCTCGACGCGCCCGCGCGAGATGCTGGTCTCGGCGGCGAGATTGACCAGGTCCTCGAGCAGTTGCGCCGATACGCGCACCACTTCGTCGCGCGGCTTCGTCGCGCCGGGCGGCACCGCCACGGCGGGAGCGGGTCGCCGCGGCGCCACGCCCGGGGGTACGGCGGCGAGCGGCGCGGCCGGCGCCACCTCGCTTGCGACCCGCTCGGCAGGCGCCACCGGCTCGGCCTGCTCCGGCGCTGCCGGGACCGCTTCGGCCACGGCAGCGGGAACCGCGGGCGCCGCCACCGGGCGCTCCTTGACCACGTCCATGGTGCGCAGCAGCTGCTCGTGGAAATCCGCGACGCGTGCGAAGAAGGCGTCGTCGAAGGCCCCGAAGCGTACCGCCTGGTTGATCAGGAAGGTCTCGAAGTTGTGGCTGAGCTCGCCGAGATACCTGAGCCCCGCCATGCGGGCGCCGCCCTTGAGCGTATGCAGGTGGCGCTGCAGGTCATCGAAGGGCGCGCGGCTGCCGCGGTCGTGACGCCAGGCCTCGATCGACTCGTCGATCGCGCCCATGAGTTCCTCGGCCTCCTCCATGAAGATGCCGAGCAATTCGTGCTCGGCATGCTGCACGTCGCGGCCGACGCGCGCACGCAGCAGTTCCTCCTCGGCCTCGCCGCCGGCGCGCTGGGGCGCCGTCACGGGCCCGGGTGCGGACTCCGGTGCGGCCTGGGCCGCCGCGGCTTCGTGAAGTTGCGCGATGATCGCCTGCGGCGCCTCCGGCAGCTGTCCGGCGGCGAGGCGATCCATGACTTCGAGGAAGGCTTCCAGCCCGCGCCTGGCCAGCTCGAAGAGTTCGGCCGCAGGACGTGTCACGCCGTGCGCAGCAGGGCGCAACGCCGCGAGCAGCGGTCGCGACAGCTCGAGCATGCCGGCGATATTCAGCTGCTCCGCGCGCTGGTCGATGACCTGCAACTCCTCGAGCAGGGTGCGGCGTGACACCTCGGCGTCGCGGTCCGCGCGCCACGCCTCGAGCAGCGTGGTGGCGTGGAACAGCTTTTCCAGCGCTTCCTCGAGAAAGCGCGCCAGCCGCGCGTCGAGCGCTGCAGCCGGCACCCGGGCGGGCTCGGTGCGCGCGCAGGCGAGCACCTGCTCGCGCAATGCCGCGGCGTCGGCCGACAATTGCGCGCTGTCGCGCGCGCCCGCGGCCAGCACGGCGTCGAGCAGCGTGCACAGCTGCTGCAGCTGGTCGAGCTCCGGCGCCTGCAGGGCACGCTCGGCCTCCAGCGCGGCACGCACCAGCTCGTCCACGGCATCAAGCACCCGTCCGAGCCCCTCGTTGCCGGCGGCGAGCGCGCTGCCGCGCAGCGTGTGCAGGGTCCGCAGCAGCAGTTGCGTGACCGTGCCGCGCTCCGCGCCAGCGAGGTAGTCGCGCAGGGCGCGCAGATGTTCCGCGAGCTCCTCGGCGAAGATCGCATGCAGGCGTGCGGCCTCTTCGTCTGCGGCCGCTTCGACAACGGGTTCGGACTCCCCGGGCGACATCTCCTCGACGAACTCCGGCTCCGCCCCGGCTTCCGGCAACCATTCCTCCGGCGCCGCCACTTGCGGCAACAGCTCCTCCGCCACCGACTCCTGCAGTTCCGCGCCCGGCAGCCAGGCTTGCGCTGCGCTCACCGCGGGCAACAGCTCTTCGGCCAGCGGCTCCTGCGGCGCCTCGACCGGTGTGAGCGCCCACTGCGATGGTTCGCGTGTCGTCAGGGACTCCACTGTCTCCTGCAGCGCCCGCACCGCGGCGGCATCCACCGCCGCGCCGCCGGCGAACGCCTGCACCAGCGCGGGCAGTTGCTGCTGCGCGCGTTCCACTGCCTCGACCACTGCGGGCGTGGGCTCGAGCGCGCGTTCCATGACGCGGTTGAGCAGGTGCTCCACCGACCACGACAGATCGCCGACCAGTTCCGCCCCCACCATCCGCCCGCTGCCCTTGAGCGTGTGGAAGGCCCGGCGCAATTCCTCGAGCGGCGCAGCGGCAAGTGGCGCGGCGCGCCACAGCGGCAGCTGCGTGGCGATGGTCTCCAGTACTTCCGCCGCTTCCTCGGTGAAGATCGCCGCGATCTCCGGATCCGGCGCCTGCCCTTCGGCTTGCCCGGCCAGGGACTCCGGCTCCGCCACCAGCTCC
>JAKJFB010000193.1 GCA_022705125.1 Pseudomonadota bacterium | reverse complement strand
ACCGGCAACGGCATGAACACCGTGGGCTACCCCGGCTGGCCGGCTGCCGTGGTGATGCTGCTGATCGTGTCGAGTTTCTTCGGCGGCTGCGTGGGCTCGACCTCGGGCGCGATCAAGTCGATGCGCGTCCTGCTGCTGGTGCGCGAGGTCAAGCGCGAGATCATGCAGCTCATCCACCCCAACGCGCAGCTCTCGGTGCGCCTGGCGCGGCGCAGCGTACCCGAGGCGGCGGTGCAGGCGGTGGTCACCTTTGTCAGCCTCTACCTGATCAGCGCCGGCGTCTTCACGCTGCTGCTCTGTTTCACGGGGCTCGATCCCGTCACCGCCTTCGCCACCACCGCGGGCTGCCTGAACAACATGGGCATCGGCTACGGCGAGACCGGCGGCGGTTTCGGCGGCATCAACGATGCGGCGAAGTGGCTCATGTCGCTTGCCATGATCTGGGGGCGCCTCGAGGTGCTGCCGGTGCTGGTGATCCTGTCGCGCAGCTACTGGCGCTATTGACCTACGGTGCTTTCAGGGCGGCTTCGATGGCAACCGGATTGAAGCCGTGGATCACGCGCTCGCCGATCATGACCACGGGCACGCCCGGCGCGCCGCTGGCGTAGAAGGCCGCGCGCGTCTCCTCGGTGGCATTCACGTTGTGCTCGACGTAATCGATGCCACGCGCCTCGAGGTAGACGCGCAGCGCCTTGCAAAAGGGGCAGGAGGGCGTGGTGAAGATCTCCACGCGCGGCGCGGCGGCAACGGCTGCCGGGGCCTCGTCGGCCGCCGGCACGAGGGCGGGCAGGAAGACGGCAGCGGACAGCGCTACCAGCAGCGCGCCGATGAGCACGGCGCGGCGGGGAGCAGGCCCGCGCTCAGGCATCGGCCGCCTCCGGGTACGACGCACCCGGCGCGGGCGGACCGCTGTGAAAACGGAACTGCGTGTCCTGCGTCTCGATCAGCTGACGCTCGCGTTCGGCGAACAGATCGATGCGCGCCTCGATGTCGGCGCCATCGGCGGCCTTGCGCGCCGCGGCGAGGTAATCGCGGAAGTGGCGCGACTCCGAGCGCAGCAGCGAGCGGTAGAAGTGCGCGAGCTCCGCGTCGAGATGCGGCGCCAGCCGCGCGAAGCGCTCGCAGGAACGGGCCTCGATGAACGCCCCGGCGATCAGCGTGTCCACGAGCCGCGCCGGCTCGTGGGTGCGCACCAGCTCGCGCAGGCCCTGCGCATAACGCGCCGCGTCGATGCGACGGTACGCGATGCCACGCTCGCGCATCAGCTTCAGCACCTGCTCGAAATGCCTGAGCTCCTCGCGCGCCAGGCGCGACAGGCCGCCGAGCAATTCCACGTCGCCGGAATAGCGGAACATCAGGTTGAGCGCGGTGCTCGCGGCTTTCTTCTCGCAGTTGGCGTGGTCGATCAGCAGCAGTTCCTGGCGCGTGAGCGCGGCCTCGATCCAGGCGTCCGGGGTGGGACAGCGCAGGAATTCCAGCACCGGTGCGATATCAGTTGACCGCATGCGGTACCGCGAGGCGAAAGGCGGGAATGGGCACGCTGAACTCGCGTCCGTCGTCGCGCACCATGCGGTAGCTGCCCTCCATGGTGCCGACGGCGGTCTCGAGCATCGCGCCGCTGGTGTACTGGTAGGATTCGCCCGGCGGGATGCGTGGCTGCACTCCGACCACCCCGAGGCCGCGCACCTCCTGGCGGCGCTCGTTGCCGTCGGTGATGATCCAGTGCCGGCTGATCAGCTGCGCGTGCTCGTTGCTGCGATTGCTGATCGTGATGTGGTAGGCAAAGGCGTAGCGCGAGGCCGCGGGCTCGGAGCTGTCGGCGCGGTATTCGCAGCGCACCGTGACATCGATGTTCTCGTTCATGGCGCGTCCTGCTCGTCGTCCGGGGTGTCGAGGGCGGCCGCGATGGCGGTGAGTGCGGGCACCTCGCGCACGTGGATGGCCTCGACGCCGGCGCCCTCGAGGATGTCGGAGATCACCACGACCTTGTCGCCGGCGCGGAATCCCTCGCGCTGCACCAGGATCGCGAAGGCGCTGGCGAGCGTCTTCTCGGGATCGGTGCTGAAGTTGCTGCGATAGGCGCAGACACCGCGGTTCAGCGCGAGCAGGCGGCGCGTGCGCGAGTCGTTGGTGAACGCGTAGATCACCGAGGTGTGCGGATGACAGTTGGTCACGTAATTGGCCATGCGCCCGCGCCGCGTGATCACCACGATACCCCGCGCGGAAATGAGCTCCGCGAGATGCACCGCGCTCGCCGCCAGGCTCTGCTTCTGCTCGGCGAGCACGAGCTTCTCGGTGAAGCGCAGCCCGCGGTGCGGCTCCACCGCGCGGCAGATGCGGTCGAGGTACTCGACGCACTTGATCGGGTACTTGCCGATCGTGGTCTCGCCCGAGAGCATCACCGCGTCGGCTTCCTCGTAGACGGCGTTGGCGACGTCGGTGACCTCGGCGCGCGTGGGCACCGGGTTCTGGATCATGGATTCGAGCAGGTGGGTGGCGACGATCACGCGCTTGCCCTGCTCGGCGCAGGTGCGCACGATGCGCCGCTGGATGGTCGGCAGCTCGTAGAAATTCACCTCCACGCCGAGGTCGCCGCGCGCGACCATGATGCCGTCGGCCTCCTGCACGATCTCGTCGAGGTTGCGCACGCCCTCCTGGTCCTCGATCTTGGCGATGATCTTGATCTTGTTCGCCTTCTCGCCGAGGAACTCGC
The DNA here is from genome assembly GCA_022705125.1 of Pseudomonadota bacterium. The sequence continues at coordinate 3,147 of JAKJFB010000193.1, read as the reverse complement.
GCAGCTCGCGCACGTCCTTGGCCTCGCGCACGAAGGACAGCGCGATGTAGTCCACCTCCTGGTCCATGCCGAACTGGATGTCGTGGCGGTCCTTCTCGGTGATCGCGGGCAGGTTCACCCGGATGCCGGGCAGGTTCACGTGGCGCTTGCTCTTCAGGAAGCCGCCGTCGACCACGCGGCAGCGCATCACGCGCTCCTGCTTGCTCAGCACCTCGAGGTTGATCAGGCCGTTGTCGACCGTGATCCTGTCGCCCACCTCGACGGCGTTGATGATGTCGGCGTAGTCGATCTGGATCGAGCTCTCCTCGACGTGCTCGGCGCCGCGCACCACGATGGTGATCTCCTGGCCCTCGCGCAGGTCCAGTTCCGCCGAGAGGTGCCCGGTGCGGATCTCCGGGCCCTGGGTGTCCAGCATCACCGGCACGGTGTAGCGCACCTTGCGGTTCAGCGTGCGTATGGCCTTGATCACGCGCGCGTGCGACTCGTGGTCGCCGTGCGACATGTTGAGCCGCACGACGTTCATGCCGGCGGCGTAGAGCCGCTCGAGCATCTCGTAGGAGCCGGTTGCGGGGCCTATGGTGCAGATGATCTTGGTCTTGCGCATCGGATGTCTGGTGGGTGCCTGGAGCGGGCCATCATAGCAGCAATCCGGGCGCCTCCCGACTACCCGCCGGGCCGGCTGCGGGCCGCTGCAAGGCCCTTTGCGCGCGGGTTTGCCGCACGCCGGCGGCCGAGGGTAGTATGCCAAGCCACGCCCCGTCCGGGGCGCCACACCGCCGGGGAGTAACCATTCGATGACAGACTTCATCTCGTTTTCGCGCGTAGAGCACGAGCTTGCGCCCAAGCTGCGCAACAGCCTGAACCACGCCGAGTCGTCGGAGGACGCGAAGAAGTTTTTCAGTTACACGGCCCAGGAACTGCTCGGCAAGGCGCTCGGCGAGGCCGTGAAGGTGCACTACGAGGACGTGGCGCTGTCGCGCGACGGGCAGGGTTTCACGGTCAGCGCACGCCTGCAGGCCGATGCCGGCTACGCGAAGGTCGCCGCGGGCTCGGACCTGAAGGCGATCCTGGAGCGCTTCGCCGAGTCGGCCCAGCACCGCGTGCGCCACCTCGAGGGCCATCCCGAGAAGACCCAGTCCAAGATCCGCGGCCATTGATCGGCACAGGAGCACCCGCGATGCACGAGCAATACATCGAATACAGCCATGCCGGCACGCTGCTGGAAGGTTTCTACGTCAACCCCGCCAGGGCCGGCGAGAAGCGCCCCGCGGTGCTCATCTCGCACGCCTGGGCCGGGCGCGACGAGTTCGTGATCGAGAAGGCGAAGGCGCTGGCGGGTCTCGGCTACGCGGCCTTCGCGCTCGACAACTACGGGAAGGGGGTGCTGGGCTCCAGCACGGAGGAGAATTCGGGGCTGATGGGGCCGTTCCTCGCCGACCGCGCGCTGCTGCGCGAGGTGCGGCGCACGCCGGCGGCCGAGCTCGCGCGCCATGCCGCGGCGTCGATGCGGACCGCATCGCGATCATGGGCTACTGCTTCGGCGGCCTGTGCGCCCTGGATCTCGCGCGCAGCGGCGCCGACATCCGCGGCGCCATCTCCTTCCACGGCCTGTTCCTGCCGAACGGGCTGGAGCCCAGGCCGATCACGGCGAAGGTGCTGGCGTTGCACGGCTACGCCGACCCGATGGTGCCGCCCGAGCAGGTGGTGTCCTTCGGCAAGGAGATGACCGACGCCGGCGTCGACTGGCAGCTGCACGCCTACGGCGGCGTTCTGCACGCCTTCACGGTGCCGGAGGCGAACGACCTCAGCCTCGGCGCGCTCTACAACGCCGACGCCGAGCGCCGCTCGTGGCGGGCGCTGGTGGATTTCCTGGCGGAGATCTTCGCCTGATACGCATGAGGTCGCGGGCATGGCCCGCTCCTACAAGTGTTCGGGCGCATGCCGGATTCCCGTAGGAGCGGGCCATGCCCGCGACCTGATTCCCCGGCCCACGATCACAACGCATCCAGCGCCTGCGCGAGGCTGCTGACGCCCACGACATCCATGCCCTCGACGGGTTTGCGCGGCACGTTGGCCGCCGGCACGATGGCGCGGCGAAAGCCGTGCTTGGCGGCCTCCAGCAGGCGCTCGCCACCGCTGGGCACGGGGCGGATCTCGCCCGACAATCCCACCTCGCCGAAGCTGACCAGTCCCGCGTCGATGCTGCGGTCGCGGTAGCTGGAAACTATGGCCAACAGCAGCGCGAGGTCGGCGCTGGTCTCGGCCACCTTGATGCCGCCCACCACGTTGGCGAACACGTCCTGGTCACCGAGCTGCAGGCCGCCGTGGCGGTGCAGCACCGCGAGCAGCATCGACAGCCGGTTCTGGTCCACGCCCACCGCCACGCGGCGCGGGTTGCTGCCCATGCTCTCGTCGACCAGCGCCTGGATCTCCACCAGCAGCGGCCGCGTGCCCTCCCACACCACCATCACCACGCTGCCCGGCGAAATGTCGGCACCGCGCGAGAGGAAGATCGCCGAGGGGTTGCGCACCTCGCGCATGCCGCGGTCGGTCATCGCGAACACGCCGAGCTCGTTCACCGCGCCGAAGCGGTTCTTGCCCGCGCGCAGCGAACGGAAGCGGCTGTCGCCCTCCTCCTCGAGCATGATCGAGCAGTCGATGATGTGTTCCAGCACCTTGGGGCCCGCGAGCGTGCCGTCCTTGGTGACGTGACCGACCAGGAACATCGCCGCCCCGCCGGCCTTGGCGAAGCGCGTGAACTGCGCCGCGCTCTCGCGCACCTGCGCCACGCCGCCGGGCGCCGAGGGCACGTCCTCGCAGTGCACCACCTGCACCGAGTCGATCACCATCACGCGCGGCGACAGCTTCGCCGCCGTGGCCAGGATGGATTCCACGCTGGTCTCGGCGAGCATCTTCAGCTTGTCGGTGGGCAGGCCGAGTCGGTGCGCGCGCAGCGCCACCTGCTGCAGCGACTCCTCGCCGGTGACGTAGAGCGTCTCCATCTGCTGCGACAGCGCGCACATCACCTGCAGCAGCAGCGTGCTCTTGCCCGCGCCGGGCTGGCCGCCGACCAGGTTCACCGAGCCCGGCACCACGCCGCCGCCGAGCACGCGGTCGAACTCGCTGTAGCCGGTGGAAAAGCGCGGC
>JAKJFB010000192.1:5385-5879 GCA_022705125.1 Pseudomonadota bacterium | reverse complement strand
CCGCCGCGCCGTGATCGACAAGCGCTGCGTGATTCCGCCGGGCACGACTATCGGTTTCGATCCGGTGGAGGACGCGCGACGCTTCCACGTCTCGCCCCGGGGCATCGTGCTGGTCACGCCGGAGATGATGGGACAGGAGCTCCACCATGGCTGAGGCGCAGCGCATGGAAGTCGTGTTGTGCTGGCATATGCACCAGCCCGAGTACCGTGACCTGCGCAGCGGGCAGTACCAGTTCCCGTGGACCTACCTGCACGCGGTGAAGGACTACGTCGACATGGCGGCCCACCTCGAGGCGCACCCCGGGGCGCGCGCGGTGGTGAATTTCGCCCCGGTGCTGCTGGAGCAGATCGCCGACTACTCGGCGCAGCTCGAGGACTGCCTGGGCCGCGGCAGCGCCATCCGCGACCCGTTGCTCGCCGCGCTCGCCGAGCCGCCGATGCCGGCATCGCCCGATGCGCGCAGCGCGCTGATGAAGCAGTGCCTGCGCGCCAAC
>JAKJFB010000192.1:0-5375 GCA_022705125.1 Pseudomonadota bacterium | reverse complement strand
TCATCGAACGCTTCCCTGCCTACAAGCGCCTGGCCGCCACGGCGCAGTGGGTGCAGGAGCATCCCGGCACCATGATGTACCTGTCCGACCAGTTCCTGGTCGATCTGATCGTGTGGTATCACCTCGGCTGGATGGCCGAGACCGTGCGCCGCGCGGATCCGCGCGTGCAGCGGCTGCAGGACAAGGCGCACGGCTTCACGGTGCACGACCGCCGCCAGCTGCTCGGCATCCTGCTCGACATGCTGCGTTCGGTGGTGCCGCGCTACCGGCGCCTGGCCGAGGCCGGGCGCGTCGAGCTCGCGATGAGCCCCTACGCCCACCCGATCCTGCCGCTGCTGCTCGATATCCGTGCCGGCGCCCAGACGCAGCCCGAGGCGCAGCTGCCGTTGATCGACGGCTACCCGGGCGGGCGCGAGCGCGCCCGCTGGCACCTGCGCCACGGCAGGGACGTGTTCGAGCGTCACTTCGGCATGACGCCATCCGGTTGCTGGCCTTCGGAGGGCGCGCTGAGCGATGCGACGCTGGAGCTGCTGGCCGAGGAGGGCTTTCGCTGGAGCGCCAGTGGCGAGAGCGTGCTGCGCAACAGCATGGGCGCGGACGACGTGCTGGCCGACGCGCATGCCCCCGGCCACGCGTGCCGGCACCGCGTCTACCGCTTCGGCGGGAACACGGTCGACTGCTTCTTCCGCGACGACGGGCTGTCGGACCTGATCGGCTTCACCTATTCGGAGTGGCACGCCGAGGACGCGGTGGCGAATCTCCTGCACCACCTGGAGAACATCAAGGCGGCCTGCGTGAATTGCCGCGACTGCGCGATCGTGATCATCCTCGACGGCGAGAACGCCTGGGAGTATTACCCCGAGAACGGCTACTACTTCCTGGACGCGCTGTACCGCGAGTTGTCGCGCCACCCGGGTTTTACGCTCGGCACCTTCAGCAGCTTTCTCGACGCCCGTGAGCCCCGGCGCGCCCATCTGGCCGCGCTCAAGGCCGGCAGCTGGGTCTACGGCACGCTGTCGACCTGGATCGGCAACGCGGACAAGAACCGCGGCTGGGAAATGCTGGCCGATGCCAAGCGCGCCTACGATCGTGTCGTCGGCGCCGGGACGCTGGAGGCCGGGGTCGCGGAGCGCGCGCTGATGCAGTTGGCCGCCTGCGAGGGATCGGACTGGTTCTGGTGGTTCGGCGACTACAACCCGGCGCAGTCGGTGAGCGATTTCGAGCGGTTGTTCCGCCTGCATCTCAGCAACCTCTACCAGTTGCTCGGCGTCGAGCCGCCGGCCTACCTGTCGGAGAGCTTCACGCGCGGCACCGGCGCGCCGGAGCGCGGCGGGGTGATGCGCACCGGCGGCGAGCCGGCGTGAGCGCCTTGCTGTTCGCGGCGCGGCGCGCCGGCGTGCTGCTGCACCTGAGCTCGCTGCCCTCGCCCTTCGGCAGCGGCGACCTGGGGCACGCCGCCTACCGTTTCGTCGAGTTCCTTGCCGGCGCCGGCTGCACGGTCTGGCAGGTGCTCCCGCTCGGGCCTACGCACGAGGACCTCTCGCCCTACGACTCCACCTCGGTCCACGCCGGTAATCCGCGCCTGATCAGCCTGGACTGGCTGCACGACCGCGGGCTGCTCGAGGGCGGCGAACTGGATGCGGTGCGCGCGGGCGCGCGTGGCCGCCAATGGGCGCTGGACGCCGCCGCTGCGCGCTTCGCCGCGGCCTGCGCGCGCGATGCCGGGCTGGCCGCCGCGTTTGCCGCCTGGTGCGCCGACAGCGGTTGGCTCGAGGATTACGCGCTGTTCACCGCGATCCGCGAGACGCACGGCGCGCTGCCGTGGTTCCAGTGGGAGCCGGCGCTGCGCGGGCGCGAGCCGCAGGCGCTGGCGCGCGCCGCGGCGCAGCTGGCGCCGCGGATCGCGGCCCTGCGCTTCGAGCAGTACGCGTTCGCGCAGCAGTGGAGCGCGCTCAGGCGCTACGCCGCCGGACATGGCGTGCACCTGTTCGGCGACATGCCGATCTTCGTGGCGCACGACAGTGCCGACGTGTGGTCGGCGCGCGAACTGTTCCTGCTCGATGCCGAGGGGCAACCGCTCACGGTGGCCGGGGTGCCGCCGGATTATTTCAGCGCCGATGGCCAGCGCTGGGGCAACCCGCATTACGCCTGGGAAGCGATGGCGCGCGACGGCTTCGCCTGGTGGCGCCGGCGCATCGCCTCGCAGCGCGCGCGCTTCGACCTCGTGCGCATCGATCATTTCCGCGGCTTCGAGGCCTGCTGGCACATTCCGCGCGAGGCCGCCTCCGCGGTGCACGGCCACTGGGAGCCCGCCCCGGGCGAGGCGCTGCTCGCCGCGCTGCTCGAGGAGAGCGGCGCCGGCACCCTGGTGGCCGAGAACCTCGGGATCATCACGCCGCAGGTCGAGCAACTGCGCGAGGGCTTCGGCCTGCCGGGCATGCTGATCCTGCAGTTCGCCTTTGACGGCGATGCGCGCAACGCCTACCTGCCGCACAACCACCAGCCATTGAACGTCGTCTACACCGGTACCCATGACAACGACACCAGCCTCGGCTGGTTCGCGAGCCTGGACGAGTCCACACGCGCCCGCGTCGTGGAATACCTGGGGGTGCCCGTGGAGCCGATGCCCTGGCCGCTGGTGCGCGCCGCGCTGGCCTCGGTCGCCCGGCTCGCGGTGCTGCCGCTGCAGGACCTGCTCGGCCTCGGCAGCGAGCACCGCATGAACCTGCCGGGCGTGGCGCGCGGCAACTGGGGCTGGCAGTTCCGCGAGGAGCAGCTCACGCCCGCGCTGGCCGGGCGGCTGCGGGCCATGGTGGAGCTCTATGGCCGGATTCCCGCCTGAGAAATGTTCATCGTTGACGTGCATCATGGCGCCCGGTGAAGGAGATCATGAGCATGAGCGGATCGACTCATGTTTCAGCGCGGGGACCGTGACATGGAACATCGCCATCATCAGCGGGTGCCGGTCGACATCAGGGCCTTCATCTACCAGCGTGGCCTGCCGGTGGCGACGGGGCGGGTTCGCAACGCCAGCCGGCGGGGTTTCTTCATCGAGACGGACTATGGCGATTTGCAGACGCACCAGCGCGTGCAGTGCGAACTGCATCCCGGGGAGGGACCGGGCGGCGGGCCGCGGCGCGTCCTGGTCTGCGTGGTGCGATGTTCGCCCGAGGGTGCCGGCGTGGAACTCGACGAGGGCGATGGACCGCTGGCGACGGCGGTGATAGCGTGCGCGAGGACGTCCGGCGCGGCTGACGACGTGCGCTCCAGCGAGGGCGCCATGGCATCTTTGGCCCGAATGACTGGCTGCTGATAAAGGAGGAGTGTGACGATGGCGACCGGAAAAACCAGCGACAAGCGCAAGGGATCCGCCCTGAAGGCCGCGCCAGGAGCGAAGGTTCCGGTCAAGGCGGCCGCGCCGCGCGCGCTGAGCCCCTTCGAGGAGATGGACGTGCTCTTCGACCGCCTCTCGCGTGGGCTGATGTCGCGCATGGGCTTCCCGGCCCTTGGCGACATGGGCTGGCCGTTCCAGGCACACGCGCCCAAGGTCGACGTGATCGATCGCGGCCGGGAACTGCTGGTGCGGGCCGAGATACCCGGCGTGACCAGGGACGAGTTGCAGCTCTCGCTCACGGACCGGACGGTGACGATCCGCGGCGAGACGCACAAGGAGAGCAGGGAAGAGAAGGGCGATTACTTCCGCCGCGAGATTGCCACCGGCAGCTTCCAGCGCACGCTGGACCTGCCCTGCGAGGTCGCCGGCGACCTCGCGAAGGCCACGTTCAAGGACGGCGTGCTCGAACTGGTGTTGCCCAAGGTCGGGAAATCCGGTTCGCGCAAGATCCGGATCGACTGAATCGCTGTTCACCGGTTTCATGCGGCACCATTGCGGGCGGTTTTGCCCGTGGCGGTGCCTGCTTCTGATTTTCACGGAGGTCGATACACATGGGCGCGGCGAAACCGAAATGCAGGATAGGCCTGATGGGCCTGGGCCAGATCGGGCGGCAGATCTACCGCCTGGCGGCGGAGGCGGCTGATCTGGAGATCGTCGCGGTGGCCGATATCGGCAAGCCCGAGGTGCTGCAGTACCTGCTGCAAACGGGTGCGGATGAAGGTTTCGCCTGCCGCGTCGAGGGCAATTACCTCCGTGGCGAGGGTTTCAGCTCGCGCATGCTGCAGCTGGTCGCGCCCGGCGAGGTGCCGTGGGATGCCTTCGGCGTCGATTGCGTGATCGACGCGACCGGCCGCTATCGCTCGCGCGCGCATGCCGGGCTGCAGCTGGCCGCCGGCGGACGGCGCCTGGTCTACGCGACGCTCGCCGAAGCGCCCGATCGCGTGCTGGTGCCGGGGCTGAACGAGGGCGACGCGGTGGCGGCGGATCGCGTGGTGTCGGCGGGCTCGCCGACCACCAATGCGCTGGCGCTGCTGCTCGACGCGCTGGACCGGGGGCCGGGCGTCGAGTACGCGACGATGACCAGCATCCACGCCTATACCAGCGACCAGCCGCTGCAGGACTACGCGCAGGGCGACCAGCGCCGCAGCCGTTCGGCGGCGCAGAACATCATCCCCAACGCCAATGCCTCGGCGGCCTGCGTCGAGCAGCTGCTGCCGCGCTTCGCCGGCCGGCTGTCTGGCTGCGCGCTGAACGTGCCGGTGCAGCGCGGTTCGCTGCTCGACCTGAACTGCGTGCTGCGCAACGTCGTCGACGCCGAGGCCATCAACGAACTGATGCGCGCCGCCGCCGCGGCGCGCCCGCGGCTGATCGCGGTGGCCGAGGATCCGATCGTCTCCTCCGACGTGATCGGCTGCCGCCAGACGCTGCTGTTCGATGCCAAGGGCACCCAGCGCGCCGGCTCGCGCATGATGAAGACGCTGGCCTGGTACGAGACGCTGGGCCACGCCTGCCGCGTGCTCGACGTGGTGCGCACATACGCGGCATTGGCCTGAAGGAGGGCAGAGGAATGAAAGTCGCAATCAACGGTTTCGGTCGCATCGGTCGGTCGGCGTTCCGCATCCTCGACCAGCGCAGCGATGTCGAGGTCGTCGCGATCAACGACGTGTTCGACGACGCGGCGCTGATGTACCTGCTGCGCTACGACACGGTGATGGGCCCGTTCAAGGGGCCGCTCGCGCTCGAGGACGGCTGCCTGCTCACGGCGCACGGGCGCACGCGCATGCTCAGCGTCAAGGATCCGGCCGCGTTGCCGTGGAAGGAGCTCGGCGTCGACGTGGTGATCGAGGCGACCGGCAAGTTCAAGACGCGCGAGCAGCTCACGCAGCACCTTACGGCGGGCGCCGGGCGCGTGGTGCTGACGGTCCCGGCGAAGGACGACATCGACTACACCGTGGTGCTCGGGGTCAATGACGCGGGGCTC
>JAKJFB010000191.1 GCA_022705125.1 Pseudomonadota bacterium | reverse complement strand
ACGGGGCGGGGGAATGGAGCGTGTTCACGGGGCGTCCTCCTGGTTCAGAGCGTTGAGGATCGGGCAGGCCTCCGCGCGGCCATGGCCGGGGCAGGCGGCTACCAGCGCCTGCAGCGCGTTGCGGATGCGTTCCAGTTCGGCGAGACGCTGCTCGACCTCGGCCAGCCGCGCTTCGGCGGCGCGCTTGACCTTGGCGACGTTGCGCTCATCGCTCAGCGACAGCAGCGCGCGCACGTCCGCGAGCGAGAAGCCCAGCGCCTTGGCGCGCCGGATGAAGCGCAGTCGCCTCAGTTCGCTGTCGCCATAGCGGCGGTAGCCTGACGCGAGGCGCCCGGCCGGATCGAGCAGCTGGTTGCGCTCGTAGTAGCGCACCGTGTCGATGGCCACGCCGGCGCGTCTGGCGAGTTCACCGATGCTGTACGTGGACATTGCCGATCTCCTGTGTGCAGGCACTCTGCACCCTTGACCATGGTCCAGAGTCAAGGGCCGAGCTTAACGCGGAAACGTACGACGCGTGCCAGCGGGAAATGCGTGCCCCTGTGCCGCGCCATGGTGCAGCTGGCGTGCATACGCCTCGCTTTGGTGCGCGACCAGCCGGAGTCGGCACGCCGAGCGCGCACGGGAATGGCGCAATGTGCATCACGAAGCCTGATGGCACGAATGTTGATGGTATTGCGCTGAGATTCCCCCGCCGGAACACCTGGTTGAACACCGACAGCAGCAAGCCACCCGCCCGCGTGATGCTGGTGGACGACAGTCCGGAGCGCGCGCAACTGGTCGAGGAGAGGCTGTGGGCCGCGGGCTTCGAGGTGGTGGCCGTCATCGCCTCGGCGAAGGGGCTGCTGTTCCAGATCCAGCAGCACGCGCCCGACGTGATACTGATCGACATCGAGTCGCCGGACCGCGACGTGCTGGAGAGCCTCGCCGTCGTGAATCACCACAACCCGCGTCCGGTGGTGATGTTCACGCAGCAGGACGACCCGGACTACATCGAGCAGGCGGTCGGCGCGGGCATCAGCACCTACCTGGTGGGCGGCATCAATCCCGAGCAGGTCAAGCCCGTGATCGACGTCGCGATCGCGCAGTTCCGCGCCTTCCAGGCGCTGCGCGAGGAACTGCACGACACGCGCATCCAGCTCGAGGACCGCAAGTTGATCGAGCAGGCCAAGGGCCTGCTGATGGCCTACCAGAAACTCAGCGAGGACGGGGCACACCGGATGCTCACCCGGCTCGCGATGGACGCCAACCAGCGACTGCCGGACGTGGCCAGGACCGTGCTGGCCACGCTGTCGCCCGGGGGCAAGGACAAGGGCAGGAGCCGATGAGTCGCGACAAGCAACTTCCGCCGCCGGAAAAGTCCGCGCTGACGCTGGGCTTCATGCGTCTCAGCGACAGCGCGCCGCTGGTGATGGCGCGTGAAACCGGGCTGTTCGCGCGTTACGGGCTCGAGGTCGCGCTCGCGCGCGAGGTGTCGTGGGCGAATCTGCGCGACAAGCTGGTGGTGGGCAAGCTCGACGCCGCGCACCTGCTGGCGCCGCTGCCGATGATGACCGGGCTCGGCGCCGGCGGCATGCGCGCCAACCTGCTGACCGGCCTTTCGCTCGGCCTGAACGGCAACGCGATCACGCTGTCGCGGGCGCTGTGGGAAGCGCTCGGCGGTGAGCGCGACGCCAGCGCCCCGGGCATGGCCGCGGCACTGCACGAGCGGATAGCCGGCAGCCCGGGCGCCGGGCCGCTCACGCTCGCCACCGTGCACCTGTTCTCGATGCACACCTTCCAGCTGCGCATGTGGCTGCGCGCCGGCGGCGTGGATCCCGATCGCGAGGTGCGCATCATCGTGCTGCCGCCCGAGCAGATGTGCGACAGTCTCGCGCGCGGCATCATCGACGGCTTCTGCGTCGGCGAGCCGTGGAACACGCTCGCGGTGCAGCAGGGCATCGGCGCGGTGGCCGCGACCGGCCACGAGATCTGGAACAACGCGCCGGAAAAGGTGCTCGGCGTCACCGAGGCCTGGCACAACCACCATCCGGCCACGCACCTGCGCCTGCGCATCGCGATCATGGCCGCCTGCCAGGCGCTGGCCGAGCCCGCGCAGCGCGAACTCGCCGCGGACATCCTCAGCCAGGCGCAGTACCTCGGGTTGCCGGCGAAGGTGCTGCTGCCCGCGCTGACAGGCAGGTTCTGTCGCGCCAAGCACCTCGCGCCGATGGATGCGCCGGATTTTCATGTCTTCGGCCGCTATTGCGCCGGCTTCCCGTGGCGCTCGCAGGCGCAATGGATGGTCAGGAGCAGCGGCGCGCTGCTGGGCAAGGATATCGCCGAGGAGCAATGCCGCGCGCTGGTGCAGCAGTCCTGGCGGCCCGACCTCTACCGCGAGGCGGCGCGCCATCTCGGGCTGCCCGCGCCCTCGCGCGACGCCAGGCCCGAGGGGCTGCACGCCGGGTGCTGGGAGTTCGAGCCCGGCGTGGTGCTCGGACCCGACCTGATGATCGGCGGCGGGCAGTTTCGCCTGTCCGCGGGCTGATCCGATGCCCGCGCGCGGTGCAGCGCGCACCACTTTGGATTGCCCGGCGCGCGCATTTCAGGGTCAGGACCAGGACGGTTTCGGTGCAACTGATTGAAACTATGAGAGAAATTATACTGGCACGCAAACTGCATTGCTGATTTCAGGCCGGGCACTTGCTTCTTCGCAGGTGCCGAGCCCGAACCTCTCAACCACCGGGTAATGATGCCCACGAACCGCCGACGCGGTACGTGGGCATTTTTTTTGGATCGATTTTCATGCGGAGAGCGCACATGACAGGACGACACGAGGGCAGGACTCGCGGATGGCGTGCAAGGGTGGCGGGGATCCTCGGCCTCTGCGCGGCCGGGCTGCTGGCCGGCGCGCCGGCATCGGCCGCGATCGGCGAACCGGAGAAGTGGGAGCTGAAGTTCGGCTTCATCAAGCTCACCGACATGGTGCCGCTGGCCATCGCCTACGAGCGCGGTTACTTCGAGGACGAGGGTCTCTACGTCACGCTCGAGGCACAGGCCAACTGGAAGGTGCTGTTCGACCGTGTCGTCAGCGGCGAGCTGGACGGTGCGCACATGCTGGCGCCGATGCCGCTGGGTGCGGCGACCGGCGTGATCACGAAGTCGGAAATCGTCACCCCGTTCACGCTCTCCTACAACGGTGCCGCCATCACCGTGTCGAACGCGGTGTGGGCCGAGATGGAAAAGACCGTTCCGGTGGAGGACGGCAAGCCGAAGCATCCGGTCAGCGCGGCCGCGCTGAAGCCGGTGCTCGAGTCGTACAAGGCGCAGGGCAGGACTTTCAACCTGGCCATGACCTTCCCGGTCGGTACGCACAATTACCTCGAGCGCTACTGGCTGGCCGCGGGCGGCATCAACCCGGGTGTGTACGCACCGCAGAAGGGCGACAACAGCGGTTCGCTGGGAGCCGAGGCCCTGCTCTCGGTGGTGCCGCCGCCGCAGATGGTGCCGACGATGGAGGCGGGCACGACGGCGGGCTACTGCGTCGGCGAGCCGTGGAACCAGCAGGCGGTGACCAAGGGGCTCGGGGTGCCGGTGATCACCAGCGAGAACATCTGGACCGACGGCGCCGACAAGGTGTTCGGCATGACCGGCGAGTTCGTGCAGAAGAACCCGAACACCACGGTGCGCGTGGTGAAAGCGTTGATCCGCGCCTCGTACTGGCTGGACGAGAACGGCAACGCGAATCGCCCCGAAGCGGTGAAGATCATCGCGCGCCCGGCGTACGTGGGCGCCGACGAAAAGGTCATCGCCAACAGCATGACCGGCACCTTCGAGTTCGAGAAGGGTGACAAGCGCCCGGTGCCGGACTTCAACAAGTTCTTCCGCGGCCAGTACGGCATTCCTTACTACTCCGACGCGATCTGGTGGCTGACGCAGATGCGCCGCTGGGGCCACATCACGGAGCACCAGCCCGACAGCTGGTACCTCGAGACCGCGAAGCGCGCCTTCCGCCCCGACATCTACGTGGCGGCCGCGAAGGAACTCATTGCCGATGGCGTGATGCAGGCCTCCGACTTCCCGGACCTCGACAAGGCGACGTTCATCAAGGCGCCTCAGGCCGGGCCGCTCGATGGCATCGTCTACGACGGCACGCAGCCCAATGCCTACATCGACAGCTTCGCGATCGGCCTGAAGGGCAGCGCGCAACCCTGAGTCGCGTCGCCGACGAATCCGACATCCATCCGCAGGAGTGAAGAGAATGGAGACGACGAGAACGCCCGCCTGGTTCGCCGCCCGCGCCCGGGCGTGGGATGCGCGCGGCGCCGGGCGCCAGCTCGCGAGCCTCACGCGTGCGCTGGCGATGCCGCTGCTCGGCATCGCGATCTTCCTGTTGCTGTGGCAGGCGGGCGCGGCGCGGGTGCAGACCACGCTGGGGCAGTTGCCGGGTCCGGCGCTGGTGTGGAGCGAAGCGAAGGGTCTGCACCGCGAATACCTGATGGATCGCGAAAGGGAAGCGGCCTTCCACGCGCGCCAGCAGGAGCGCGCGGCGAAGATGGCGGCAGCCAATCCCGGGGCCGCGGCGGCACCGGTGCGACCCTACACCGCGTCCCCCACGTTTTACACCCAGATCGTGACCAGCCTGAAGACCGTGATGAGCGGATTCCTGCTCTCGGCGCTGCTGGCGATTCCCGTGGGCATCGCGATCGGGCTGAGCGGGCCGCTGCACGGCGCGGTGAACCCGTTGATCCAGGTCTTCAAGCCGGTGTCCCCGCTGGCCTGGCTGCCGCTGGTGACGCTGGTGGTGGCCTCGGTCCACGACAATCCCGACCCCGCGGTGCCCAAGTCCTTCATCACCTCGTTGATCACCGTCGCGCTCTGTTGCGTGTGGCCGACCGTGATCAACACCGCGGTGGGCGTGGCCTCGGTGAGTGACGACCTGAACAACGTGAGCAAGGTGCTGCGCCTGGGCTGGCTGCAGCACGTGCGCCGCATCGTGCTGCCGGCGGCGGTGCCGATGATCTTCACGGGCCTGAGGCTGTCGCTCGGCGTGGCGTGGATGGTCCTGATCGCCGCCGAGATGCTGTCGCAGAACCCGGGCCTCGGCAAGTTCATCTGGGACGAGTTCCAGAACGGCAGCTCGCAGTCGCTCGGCCGGATCATGGTCGCGGTGATCACGATCGGCCTGATCGGCTTCCTGCTCGATCGCGTGATGCTCGCGCTGCAGCGCGTGGTGTCGTGGGACAAGAACGCCGTGACGCGCTGATGCCGCGCCGCCGCGAGATCAATTCACCAGGAGATCGTACCGTGAAGACACTGCTGGAGCTGAGCCAGGTAGGGATCGAGTTCAAGACCGACAAGGGGCCCTTCAAGGCGCTCGACAACGTCAACCTCAAGATCCGCGAGGGCGAGTACGTGTCGCTGATCGGGCACTCGGGCTGCGGCAAGTCGACCGTGCTGAACATCGTGGCCGGCCTGTTGCGGGCCACCACCGGTGGCGTGGTGCTGGATGGCCGGGAAGTGACCGAGCCCGGGCCCGAACGCGCCGTGGTGTTCCAGAACCACTCGCTGCTGCCGTGGCTCAGCGCCTACCAGAACGTCGAGCTGGCCGTGCGGCAGGTGTTCCGCGCGAAGAAATCGCGCGCCGAGATGCGCGAGTGGATCGAGCACAACCTGAAGCTCGTGCACATGGAGCACGCGCTGCACAAGCGCCCGGGCGAGATCTCCGGCGGCATGAAGCAGCGTGTGGGCATCGCGCGCGCGCTGGCGATGCAGCCGCGCGTGCTGCTGATGGACGAGCCCTTCGGTGCGCTCGATGCGCTGACGCGCGCGCACCTGCAGGACTCGCTGATGGAGATCCAGCGCGAGCTCGCCAACACCGTGATCATGATCACGCACGACGTCGACGAGGCGGTGCTGCTGTCGGATCGCATCGTGATGATGACC
>JAKJFB010000190.1 GCA_022705125.1 Pseudomonadota bacterium | reverse complement strand
AGGGCGACAAGCCCCGCGCCGTCTTCCTGCACGGCTTTGGCGGCGATCTCCACACCTGGGATGGCGTGTGGTCGGAGCTGGCCGGCGCTGTCCCGGCGCTGCGCTACGACCTGCGCGGTTTCGGCCGCTCGACGAGCCACGATGATGCCCCGTTCGACCACGCCGACGATCTGCTGGCCATCCTCGACGCGACGGGCATCGGGCAATGCGACCTGGTCGGCGTGTCGATGGGCGCCGGCATTGCGCTGAACTTCACGCTCGATCACCCCGGGCGGGTGCGAAACCTGGTCCTCATCAGTCCCGGCCTGGTCGGTTGGGAATGGTCCGCAGGCTGGCAGAGCCTGTGGCGCCCCATCGTCGCCGCGGCGCGCGCGGGGGCAATCGACGAGGCCCGGCGCCTGTGGTGGCAGCATCCGCTGTTTGCATCGACCCGCAGCAGTGCCGGCGGGCAGGCGCTGTTCGACTCGATCATGCGCTATTGCGGCGCCCACTGGATCCGCGACAACCACCGGCTGAAGCTGCCGGATGTCGAGCGGCTCTGCCTGCTCGGCACGCGCACGCTGCTGCTGACGGGTGGCCGTGACCTGGAGGATTTCAGGTTGATTGCCGACCTCGTCGCGGCAAGCGCCCGCGCGGTGCGGCGTGTCGATCTGCCCGGTGCGGGTCACCTGCTTCACCTGGAGGATCCGGCAGGCTGCGCCCGCCAGCTGCTCGCGTTCCTGCGCCCGGCCCGCGCGCCCTAGGCTTCACGGCGGCGATCAGTCGGCGTCCTCGAGGAGTTTGCGCACGGCCGGTCGATCGACCTTGAACGACATGGCCGTCCTCGGCAGGGCGTCGACGAAGCGCCAGACCACGGGTATGTGGGTCGCGGGCACGTGATCGCGCAGATGCGCCTCGAGCTCGGCGACACCGGTCTGTGGCGATTCCGCAGCGAGTTGCACCAGGGCTGCCGGTACCTGGCCCAGGCGCTTGTCCGCGAGCCCGATCACGGCTGCCGCCGAAACACCGGGGTGCAGCAGCAGCGCGCGCTCGATCGTTTCGGGCAGCAGCTTGAAACCGCCGCGAATGATCGCCCCGTCGGCGCGGCCACGGAGAAACACGAAGCCGTCCGCGTCGATCACCGCGACGTCCGAGGTATGGATCCAGTCGGGACCGACGCGTGGCGAGATCACTTCCAGGATGCCCTCCGTGCCAGGCGGCAGGACGGCCCCGCTGGCGGGATCGACCACGCGCAGTTGCGCCCCCGGCAGGGCACGCCCCACGCTGCCAAGCTTGCTCCTGCCCCACGTGGCATGGAGCTCGGGAGTCATTGCCGCTACCGGGCCGGCGAACTCGGTGGCGCCATAGGACAGCAGGATGGGCACGCCGTAGCGCTCCTCGAAGGCCCGCTGTACTTCCGGGGCCAGGGGCGCAGCCCCCGCGCCCATGTAGCGCAGGCAGCCCAGGTCGGCGCGCGGGATGTCGGCATCCAGCACCATCTGGAAGCCAGCCGGCGGCAAACCACCCATCGCGGGGCGAAAGCGCAGCAGGTGATCGTGCCAGCCGGCCAGGCTGAAGCGGTCCAGCAGCACCGCTCGTTGCCCGTTCAGCAGCGCCGGCAACGTGGAATAGAGGCCGGAAATATTGCCTACCGGGAAATACAGCAGGGCCGGGGGCGCCAATGCCGGATCGCCGGAATCCATCGCGCGTGGAGCGACGATGAACCTGGCGATCGTTGCGTAGCTCAGCCGGAACGGCTTGGGCGGACCGGTGGTGCCGCTGGTCAGGATTTCCACCTGCGGGGGGAGCGTGGCGTCGCCCGGGCGCCGCGCGCGCTCCAGGCCGGGCAGCGACCAGGCTTCCATTTCCCGCAGTGCGATCGCGGCGATGCCCCTGGAGCGCAGCACGGCCAGGATTGTCTCCGGGAAATCCTCGGCGGCGGCTACCAGTACCGAGGGCTCGATCGCGTCGAGGTCGCGCGCAATGGCGGTCGCCGACTGGAACGGGTAGACCATGCGAATCGTGCTGCGCCCGGCGATCATGCCGAGCAGGGCGGCCAGGGCAGACGGCCGGTTGCGCGCCACGAACGCGACTCTTGCGCC
Source organism: Pseudomonadota bacterium (assembly GCA_022705125.1). The sequence continues at coordinate 3,870 of JAKJFB010000190.1, read as the reverse complement.
CGGGCCGGCACCGCTGGCGACGATCAGCTCGCCGACGCGCTCGCCCACCCGGCGCATCGCGCCCCAGCTCGTCCATTGCTTCTGGAACTCGATCGCCGGCTGTTCCGCGGGGCGTGCGAGCGCCGCTGCGCTCAGTTGTTCGAGGTCGTCCATGCGCGCTTTACATTCCCTGCCGTTGCATCGACCATACTCAGCAACGTTGTATAGTGCTTCGAGGAAAAATTAAATAGCTGTGAACACGAACACTGTTACGGTCATCATCGGGGCAGGGCAGGCGGGCTGTGACCTGGCCACGGCATTGCGCCAGCAAGGTTATGCGGGGCGCATTATCTTGCTGGGCGAGGAGCCGGTGCCGCCTTATCGTCGTCCGCCCTTGTCGAAGACCTATCTCTCGGGAGACATCGGCGAGGAAGCGCTTTACATCAAGCCCCGCGCGGCCTATGCGAAGCAGGATATCGATCTGCGCACCGGCGTGCGCGTGACCGCCATCGATCGCCAGGCGCATACCGTCAGCCTGGACAACGGCGAGCGCATCGCCTACGACAAGCTGGCGATCACGACCGGTGGGCGTCCGCGGCAACTCCCGCTGGCGGGCGCCGACAAGCCGAACGTGCATTACGTCAGGACCCTCGAGGACATCAACCGCCTGCGCGAGCAGTTCGAGCCGGGGCGGCGACTGGTCATCATCGGTGGCGGGTACATCGGCCTGGAAGCCGCCGCCGTGGGCATCAAGAAGGAGCTCGCGGTCACGCTGGTCGAGGCATTGCCGCGCCTGCTGGCACGCGTGACCGGCCCGGAGCTCTCGCAGTATTACGCCGGCGTGCACCGCCGTCACGGCGTGGACATACGCCTCGGCGCGGGCGTCGAGGCGCTGGAGGGCGGGGAGCAGGTGGAATTCGTCGTGCTGCAGGACGGCACCCGTCTGCCCGCGGACGTGGTGATCGTCGGGATCGGCCTGGTCCCGAACACGGAACTGGCCGAACAGGCGGGCCTGGAAGTAGACAACGGCATCATCGTCGACCTGTACGCCCAGACCAGCGATCCCGATATCGTCGCTGCCGGCGATTGCACGAACCACGACAACGGCTTCCTCGGGCGCAGGCTTCGCCTGGAATCCGTGCCCAATGCGAGTGAGCAGGGCCGCGTGGCTGCCGCATCGATTTGCGGGCAGCGGGTGGCCCATGCCGGTGTGCCCTGGTTCTGGTCGGACCAGTACGACCTCAAGCTGCAGATGGTGGGCCTGTCGCAGGGCCACGATCGCGTGGTCATCCGCGGTTCGATGGAGGCGGACTCCTTTGCCGCTTTCTACCTGCAAGACGGCGTGGTCATCGCTGTCGATGCGGTGAATCGCCCGCAGGACTTCATGGTGGGCAAGAAGATGGTCGCCGCCAGGCTGAAGGCGGACCCCGCAACGCTCGCCGACGAATCCGTCGTGCTCAAGTCGCTCGTCGCCTGACGGGGAAAAGCGGCCAGCGGCGTGACCCCGACAGCGTATGCGCGCGTGCTGCTCGGCTCCCTGGGGCGCGAAGAGCTTCAACCGGCAGAGGACAAGCGCGGCGCCGCCCTGCTGTGGGCACAATCCGGTGCGATGTGGTTGAGCGGACATGCCGACGGTCCGGCGCGCAGCTGCCCGGCACCGCTCGCCGCCTGCGCCCAGGGCGCGTGGCTGGCGTTGTCGGCGCTGCGTCCGCAGCACTGCGATCCGCGTTTCGATGCCTACCGTCTGCTCGGCGAGCGCGCCGCGATCGCGGGCCTCGGTCGACGCGGGCGCGTGTCTGCCGGCGGGGCCTGCCACCTGCTCGATACCGCCGACGGCGCGCTGGCCCTGAACCTCGCCCGCGACGACGACCACGATCTGCTGCCTGCGTGGCTGGAGCAGCCGGTGGCGGGCATGGGAGAGCTTGCCGAAATCCTGCGCGCTCGCCCGACGGTGGCGCTGGTTCAGCGCGCGCGGCTGCTCGGTCTCGCAGCCGCTGCGCTGGTTGCGCCGCGGCCGCGCCGGACGTGGTTTCACGCCAGGCGCCACGCCCCGGCGCGGCGCGACGGCCGCGCTGCACCGCTGGTCATCGATCTGAGCTCGCTGTGGGCGGGGCCGCTGTGCGCGCAGCTCCTGGCCGGCTGCGACGCGCGTGTCATCAAGGTCGAGAGCACGGCCCGTCCCGACGGTGCGCGCCGCGGGCCGGCGTGGTTCTACGATCTGCTGAATGCCGGCAAGGAAAGCGTCGCACTCGATTTGCGCGAGCCGGCCGATCGCGGGCGATTGCACGCCCTGCTCGCACAGGCCGATATCGTCATCGAATCGGCGCGCCCGCGGGCACTGGAGCAGATGGGGATACACGCCGCGCAACTCCTCGCCGCGCGCCCCGGGATGGTGTGGCTCGGAATCACCGGTTACGGTCGCCGCGCGCCTATGCGCGACTGGATTGCCTACGGCGATGACGCCGGTGTGGCGGCGGGGCTCGCCTGGCTCATGGGGGGCGCGCGGGGCGACCCGGTTTTCTGTGCCGATGCCATCGCCGATCCATTGACCGGCCTGCACGCCGCAGCGCTGGCGCTCGCGGCCTGGCTGGACGGCGGCGGGCAGTTGCTGGATATTGCGTTGCACGACGTCGCGGCGTTCTGCGCCGGTGCCGGTTGCGAGTCGGACCCGGGCGCGGTACCGCTGGTGGAGGCTGCATTGCCGCTCGCGCGGGTGGCGTGCGAGCAAGCCGCCGAACCGGGCGTCGACACGGCGCGCGTGTTGCGCGAATTCACGTGAGGGTTTGCCGCATTGTCCGTCACTGAAGCGGGGAGTCGCGACGACGCATCGCTGCTGATCCGGCGCGCCCTGCTGCCACAGCGGGGATTGTTCGACCTGCGCATCGGCGGCGAGCGGATCGTTGCGCTGCAGCGGGAACTGGAGCCATGCGCCGGCGAGCGCATCATCGATGCGCGCGGCAACGTGCTGCTGCCGGGACTCCACGATCACCACCTGCACCTGTTCGCGACCGCGGCGGCACGCGCCTCGCTGCTGTGTGGGCCGCCGGCCGCGCACGAAGAGCAATCGCTGCGCCAGGCGCTTGCCCGGCATTGCGCGCAGGGCGAGGGCTGGGTTCGCGGCATCGGTTTTCACGAGAGTGCCTGCGCGCAGCTCGACCGGCACTGGCTCGACGCCGTATGCGCCGAGCGGCCCGTGCGCATCCAGCATCGCAGCGGCATGCTTTGGGTGCTCAATTCCTGCGCGCTCGGCCACCTGCGCGTGGCGCCGGACGAATGCCTGCCCGCGGGCGCCGAGCGGACTGCGGACGGCGAATTGACCGGGCGCTTTTTCGATCTCGATGCGTGGCTCGGCTCGCGGCTGCCCAGGGCATGGCCGTCGCTGCGCGACGTGTCGGCCGAACTGGCGCGCCACGGCATAACCGCGGTGACCGATGCCGGCGCCCGCAACGGGCAAGCGGCCTGGGAAGCCCTGTGTGGCGCCAGCGCGCGCGGGGAGCTCGTGCAGCGCGTGCTGGTGATGGGCAACGAGGAACTGGCGGTGTCGGCAGGCGCATCGCCGGGGCGTATCGAGGTCGGGCCGCTGAAAATCTACCTGCGCGAGATCGGGTTGCCGGAGTTCGAGGCACTGGTGTTGCGCGTGCAGGCGGCGCACGCGCAGGGACGCGCCGTCGCATTTCACTGCGTGACGCGGGTCGAACTGACATTTGCGCTCGCCGCGCTGGCGCAGGCGGGGACGCTGCGCGGTGACCGCATGGAACATGCGGCGATCGCCGACGAACACGCACTGCAGGCACTGGCGGCGCTCGGGGTGACGGTGGTCACGCAGCCGCAATTCATCGCGGAGCGCGGAGATCAATACCTGCGCGACGTGGAGGCGGTGGACATCCCGTT
>JAKJFB010000018.1 GCA_022705125.1 Pseudomonadota bacterium | reverse complement strand
CGGGCGCGCCGCGGGAACCGGGCCCGCCGCTGCTGTGCCCCCGGGCCGGTGCGCCCGCGGCGCTTCGCCCTTCCACGCCACCGCCACGCCATTGCTGTAACGCATGTCCAGTCGCTCGATGCGGTCACGGTCGGCGGCCCATTCGCCGGCGAGGAGCCGCGAGACGATGCGCGCCTTGCGCTCCACCTCGCGCCGCCCGAGCAGCAGCTCGCTGCCGTTGTCGAGCGTGATGCGCCACGCGTGCTTGCCGTCGAGCGCGAGCCGCGCGATGCGCAGCCCCGTGGGCTCGAGCAGCTCGGCGAACGCATCGAAGCGATCGAGCAGCAGTTTCTCGCTGCCCGCGGGTCCCTCGACCAAGGGCAGCTCCAGTCCGGGCAGCGCGGCGGCGGGCCGGAAGACCTCGGCGTACGGGTTGAGGTAGGCGTCCTCGCCCAGGCGCAGCACCGGCACCTGCTCGGTGATGAACACCATCAGCCGGTCGGGCCAGGCGCGGCGCACGGTGACCTCGTGCACCATCGGCAGCCGCTTCAGGTCGTCGCGGATCCCCGCGAGATCGACCATGAAGTAGCCCGTGCCGAGGTGCGGCAGCATGATCTCCTCGACTTGCGCCTTGTCGAGGAAGCGGAAATCCCCGTTCACCGTCACCTGCTTGATCGGCACGTTGGCGACCTCGCGCAGCGCGCTGAAGCCCATCTCCCCGGCAGCCAGCAGCAGCGCCACGATCAGCGCCGGCACCAGCCATGCCGCGCGCGCGGCGCGCGGCTGCGCGCCACGGCGGGTCGCGCCGCGACGCGAGCCCGCGTGGCCCGACATGCGCAGCAGCAGCGCGCTCACCCGGCGACTCCGCCACGGGCGGCGCGCGCGAGGCTGGCGCTGAAGATGCGTACCACCAGGTCGTCGAATTCGATGCCCACGGCGCGTGCCGCCATCGGCACCAGGCTGTGACTGGTCATGCCCGGCGCGGTGTTCACCTCGAGCACGGCGAACTCGCCGCTGGCGGCATCGCGCATCACGTCCACCCGGCCCCAGCCGCTGCAGCCCAGGCTTTCGAAAGCGCGCGCGGCGAGCGCGGCGAGCGCGCGTTCGTCGCGGGCATCGAGGCCCGACGGACACAGGTAGCGCGTGGTGTCGAGCTGGTACTTGGCCTCGTAGTCGTAGAACGTGCGCGGCGTTTCGAGCCGTATCGACGGCAGGATCTCTCCATCGACGATCGCGACCGTGTATTCCGGCCCCATGACGCGGCGCTCGACCAGCACGCAGCTGTCGTAGCCGCTCGCCAGCGCAACCGCCGCGCGCAGCTCGGCGGCGTTGTCGACCGGCGTGATGCCGATGCTCGAACCCTCGCTGGCCGGCTTCACGATGAGGCGCGGCCCGAGGCGCGCGGCGAGCTCGTCGTAGTTCGCCGTGGCATCCACCACCGCGAAGTCCGGCGTCGCGATTCCCTCGGCCTGCCAGAAGCGCTTGCACCGCAGCTTGTCCATCGCGAGCGCGCAAGCCAGCACGCCGCTGCCGGTGTAGCTGATGCCGAGCGTCTGCAGGGCGCCCTGCATCGTGCCGTCCTCGCCGCCGCGCCCGTGCAGCGCAATGAACACGTGCGCCACCCCGCCGGCGATCAGGCGCTCGAGGACGTCGGCGCCCGCATCTATAGCGAGCACCCCGTCGAGCCGGTGCGTCAGCGCCGCGTGCACCGCGCGGCCCGACTCGAGCGAGACCTCGCGCTCGGCCGAGGTGCCGCCCATCAGCACCGCCACCGGACCGCGCAATGCCGCCCTGTCGATATCGAAACGTCTCATGTGCGCGCATCCCCGCCGGCCGTGCGGGCCAGCACCTCGGCGACCAGCCTGCCCACGCTGCCCGCGCCCTGCAGCAGCAGGAAGTCGCCGGGTTGCAGCACCGTGTCGAGGACGTCCATCACGTCGTGCACGTCCTCGACGAAAATCGGATCCAGCTTGCCGCGCTGGCGGATGCTGCGGCTCAGGCTGCGTCCGTCGGCGCCGGGAATCGGATCCTCGCCGGCGCCGTACACGTCCAGCAGCACCAGCACATCGACCTGCGACAGCACCCGCACGAAGTCCTCGTAGAGCTCGCGCGTGCGCGAGTAGCGGTGCGGCTGGTACACCATCACGAGGCGGCGAGCGGGCCAGCCCGCGCGCACCGCGGCGAGGTTCGCCGCCACCTCGGTGGGGTGATGCCCGTAGTCGTCGACCAGCAGGAAGCTGCCGTCGCGGCAGGGCTGCTCGCCGTGATTCTCGAAACGCCGCCCCACGCCCTGGAATCCGGCGATGCCGCGCACGATCGCCGCGTCCGCGATGCCCTCGTCGGTGGCCACCGCCACCGCAGCCGTGGCGTTCAGCGCGTAGTGGCGCCCGGGCAGGCCCAGCTGCAGCCGCAGCGGTTCGCGCCCGCCGGGACGCTTCACCGTAAACCCGGACCTGCCCTCGTGCTGGCTGAAATCGCACAGGCGGTAATCGGCCTGCTCCGACGCGCCGTAGGTGATCACGTGGCGCGTGACGTCGGCGATGATCGACGCGACCGCGGGGTCGTCGATGCACAGCACGCTCAGGCCGTAGAACGGCAGGTTGTGCAGGAACTCGACGTAGGTCCGCTTCAGCCGCTCGAAGTCGCCGCCATAGGTGCCCATGTGGTCGGCATCGATATTTGTGACCACGGCCACCATCGGCTGCAGGTGCAGGAACGAGGCGTCGCTCTCGTCGGCCTCGACGATGAGATAACGGCTGTCGCCCAGCCGCGCGTTGGCCTGTACCGCGTTCACGCGCCCGCCGATCACGAAGGTCGGGTCCAGTCCGCCTTCGGCGAGCAGGCTCGCGATCAGGCTGGTGGTCGTGGTCTTGCCGTGCGTGCCCGCCACCGCGATTCCGTGGCGAAAACGCATGATCTCGGCGAGCATCTCGGCGCGCGGCACCACCGGGATGCGGCGTTCGCGCGCGGCCGCGACCTCGACGTTCTCGCCAGTAACGGCGCTGGAGGCGACCACCACATCGGCTCCCGCGATATTCTCGGCACGGTGCCCCAGGTGAACCGCGACGCCCAGCCCGCGCAGGCGTTCCAGCGCCGGCGAGGCCGCGGCGTCGGAGCCCGAGACGTCGTAGCCCTGGTTGCGCAGCACCTCCGCTATTCCGCACATGCCCGCACCGCCGATACCGACGAAATGGATGTGCCCGATGCGTCGCATCTCCGGCACCGGCGCGTATTTGAGTTCCATCATCGCGCCACCTCCAGGCAATTGGCCGCGACCGTGTCAGCGGCCCGGGGCATCGCCAGCGCGCGCGCGCGCGTGGCCATCAGCAACAAGTCGTCGCGGGCGTCGGACCAGCGCGAGAGCTGCGCGGCGAGCCACTCTGGGGTGAACGCGGCCTGCGCGACGGCAAGCGCCGCGCCGGCATCGATGGCGGTGGGCAGCGGCACCAGGATCGCGGCGAGCCCCGCGGCAGCGAGCTCGCTCACCGTGAGCGCGCCGGCGCGGCACACCACCACGTCCGCCCAATCGTAGGCCGCGACCATGTCGTCGATGAACGCAGTGGTGCGCGCCGCGACGCCGCGCTCGCGGTAACGCTCGCGGCAGGCCTCGAACTCGCGCGCGCCGCCCTGGTGCCAGACCTCGGGACGCTCGCCCGCCGCCAGCAGCGCCAGCGCCGCCGGCAGGGTTTCGTTCAGCACGCGCGCGCCCTGGCTGCCGCCGATCACGAGCAGGCGCAGGGGCCCGGCGCGCCCTGCCAGGCGCTCGGCGGGCACCGGGATCGCGGCGATCGCCGCACGCACGGGATTGCCGGCGAGGCGGGCACGCGGATGCTCCGCAAACGGACCCGGCAGACCGAGCAGGATACGCGCGGCGATGCGCGCGAGCAGGCGATTCGTGGTCCCGGCGACGGCGTTCTGCTCGTGCACCACCACCGGCACGCGCAGCAGCCAGGCCGCGATGCCGCCGGGTCCGGCCACGAAGCCGCCGGTGCCGAGCATGCAGGCCGGCCGCAGTTTCAGAACCAGGAGCAGCGCGTGCACGATCGCCACGAGCAGCAGCAACGGTGCCAGCAGCTGCTGACTGCGGCTCTTGCCGCGCACGCCGCTCACGCGCAGGAAGGAAATGGGTATGCCGGCCGCCGGGACCAGGCGCGACTCCATGCCGGCATGCGTCCCGAGCCAGTGCACGCGTGCGCCGCGCGCCGTCAGGGCCGCCGCAGCCGCGAGCCCGGGGAACACGTGTCCGCCGGTGCCGCCACCGGTGATGAGGACCAGGGGGGAGCGCTCAGGCATGGCGCAGCCTCCACGGTGCCGTCGCCGCCACCGGCGCGCCACGCAACTCGACCTCGATGCGCAGGATCAATCCCATCATGGCGAACAGGATCAGCAAGCTGCTGCCGCCGTAGCTGAGAAACGGCAGCGTGAGCCCCTTGGTCGGCAGCAGCCCCGCGTTCACGCCGATGTTGATGAACACCTGCGCGGCGACCAGCAGCGCCACCCCGAAGCACACGTGCGCGGAAAAGAGCTGCTGCTTGCGCGCGGCCGTGCGCCCGATCCAGAGGATGCGCGCGATCAGCGCCGCGAACAGCGCGATGAACGCCACGCAACCCAGCAGCCCGAGCTCCTCGGCGATTATCGCGAACACGAAGTCCGTGTGCGCTTCCGGCAAATAGAACAGCTTCTGCACGCTGTTGCCGAGCCCGACGCCCAGCACCTCGCCGCGGCCGAAGGCGATCAGCGCCTGCGTCAGCTGGTAGCCGCTGGCGAACTGGTCGGACCACGGATCGAGGAAGGTGATCAGTCGCTGCATGCGGTACGGCGACCACACCGCCATGACAGCGGCGCCGACGAGGGCGAGGAGCATCAGCACGATGAACGGCAGCAGCCGCGCACCGCCAAGGAACAGCATGGCCATCGCGGCGCCGGCGATCACCACCGCGGCGCCGAAGTCGGGCTCCAGCAGCAGCAGCAGGACCACGGCGCCGAGCAGCCCGAGCGGCTTCAGCATGCCCGACCAGCTGTTCTGCAGCTCGCGCTGACGCCGCGTCATATAGCCGGCCAGGTACACGACGAAGAACAGCTTCATCAGCTCCGAGGGCTGCAGGTTCACCGGACCGAAACCGATCCAGCGTGTCGCGCCGTTGACTTCGCGTCCGATCCCCGGCACCAGCAGCAGCGCCAGTATCGCCATGCCGGCCACCAGCAGCGCAGGCCCCGCGTCCTGCCACAGCTTCACCGGAACCTGCAGCGTCACGTACATCGTCGCGGCGCCGAGCAACAGGTAAATGCCGTGGCGGATGATGTGGTAGAAGGGGTTGCCGTACTGCTCGCCCGCGTAGTCCATCGACGCGGATCCCATCATCACGAAACCCGCCGCGGCGAGCGCCGCGACCAGTGCCAGCAGCGCGTGGTCGAGCGCTCGGCGCTTGCGCATCAGTACCGCTTCGGTCTGCGTCATCGTCATCTCAGAGCGCCTCCGCGCCGGCAAGTGCGCGCGCCGCGCGGGTGAACTCGTCACCGCGCTCCTCGTAATTGCGGAACATGTCGAAGCTGGCGCAGGCGGGCGAGAGCAGCACGGTGTCGCCCGGCTGCGCGAGCGCACGCGCCCTGGCGACCGCGTCTTCCATGTCCACCGCACGCGCGAGCGGCACCGTGCCCGCGAGCGCCTCGGCCAGCAGCCCGGCGGAACTGCCGATCAGCACGGCGGCGCGACCCGCGCGCGCGAGCTCGGCGGCCAGCAGCGTGAAGTCGCTCTCCTTGGCCGCGCCGCCGGCGATCAGCACGATGCGCCCGCCGCCCTCGCCTGCGAGCCCGCGCAGTGCAGCCACGGCGGCGGCGACGTTGGTGCCCTTGGAATCGTTGTAGAAATCGATGCTGTCGGTGCGTGCCACGAGCTGGCAACGGTGCGGCAGGCCGCGGTAACTGCGCAGCACCGCGAGCTGCGCGGGACGCGCAATGCCCGCGGCCCCGGCCAGCGCCAGCGCCGCCAGGCTGTTGAGCACGTTGTGCCGCCCGCGCAGACCGAGCTCGCGCGCGGCGATCAACGCCTCGGTGCCGCAAGCCAGCCATTCGACACCGTCGCGCACGAGGAGCCCGTAGTTGCCCGCCTGTGCGCTGCCCGCGCCGAAACTCAGGCGCCGCTGGCCGTCCTGCGCGCCGGGTACCGTCATTGCGTCGTCGCGGTTGAACACCACGCAGCGCGCGCCGCGGTAGATGCGCAGCTTCGCCGCGCGGTAGGCCTGCATGTCGGGATAGCGGTCGAGGTGGTCGGGCGCGATGTTGAGGATGGCGGCCACATCGGCCCGAAAATCGACGACGGTCTCGAGCTGGAAGCTCGACAGCTCGAGCACGTACAGCGCCACCTGCGGCGCGAGCAGATCGAGTGCCGGCGTGCCGAGGTTGCCGCCGCAGGCCACCTGCAACCCCGCCTCCTGCGCCATCAGCCAGACCAGCGTGGTCACGGTGCTCTTGGCGTTGGTGCCGGTGATCGCGACCACGGGCGCGCGCGCTTCGCGGTGGAACAGCTCGATGTCGCCGAGCACTGCCGCGCCCGCGGCGCGTGCGGCGCGGATCGCGGGCTCGGCGGGATCGACGCCGGGACTCAGGATCAGTTCGTCGGCCGTCGCGAGGAACGCCGCGTCGAACGCGCCGGTGCGCAATTGCACCTGCGGGAACTCGGCGCGAAAGCGCGCCAGCAACGGCGGCTCCACGCGGCTGTCGACCACCGCGAAGGACAGCCCGCGCCCGGCGAGGAAGCGCGCACAGGACAGCCCGGTCTGGCCCATGCCGACCACGACCCGCCTTGCCTCCCCGCCCGTGTTGCCCATTGCCCGTGCCGCTCCGCTCAGCGCAACTTCAACGTGGCCAATCCGAACAGGACCAGCACGACCGTGATGATCCAGAAGCGCACGATCACGCGCGGCTCCGGCCATCCCTTGAGCTCGAAATGGTGGTGGATCGGCGCCATGCGGAAGATGCGCCTGCCCGTCAGCTTGAAGGAGGCGACCTGCAGCATCACCGAGACCGTCTCCATCACGAACACTCCGCCCATGATGAAGAACACGATCTCGTGGCGCACGATCACCGCGATGACACCCAGCGCCGCGCCGAGCGCCAGCGCGCCCACGTCGCCCATGAAAACCATCGCGGGATAGGTGTTGAACCACAGGAAGCCGAGCCCGGCTCCGGCCAGCGCGCCGCAGAAAACCACCAGCTCGCCGGCGCCGGCGATGTAGGGAATGTGCAGGTAGGGCGCGAACTCGCTGTGTCCCGCGAGGTAGGCGATCACCGCCAGCGCGCCGGCCACCAGCACGCTCGGCATGATCGCGAGGCCGTCGAGCCCGTCGGTGAGGTTCACCGCATTGCTCGCGCCGACGATCACGAAATAGGCGAGCACGACGAACAGCGGGCCGAGCGCGAGCGTCACCTGCTTGAAGAAGGGCACGATCAGCTGTGTTTCGGCAGGCGACGCGGCGCTGGCATAGAGGTAGAGCGCGGCGCCGAGGCCCGCGAGCGACTGCCAGAAGTATTTCCAGCGCGCCGGGAGTCCGCGCGAATCCTTCTCCACGACCTTGCGGTAATCGTCGATCCAGCCCACCGCGCCGAATGCCACGGTGACCGCGAGCACGACCCAGACATAGCGGTTGCCGAGATCGCCCCACAGCAGCGTGCTGGTGACGATGCCGACGAGGATCAGTGCGCCGCCCATCGTCGGCGTGCCCGCCTTGCTCAGGTGCGACTGCGGCCCGTCGCTGCGCACGGATTGCCCGATCTGGCGGACGTTGAGGCGCCGGATCATCGCGGGGCCTACGAGCAGCGTGATCGCGAGCGCGGTGAGCGTCCCGAGAATGCCGCGGAAAGTGAGGTACTGGAATACCTTGAACACCGTGAAGTATTCGCTCAGCCAGTCCGCGAGCAACAGCAGCATCAGTGCCTCCCCGTCCCGGCGGCGCCGGGTTCCGCTTGCGCCAGCGCCGCCACCACGGCTTCCATGCCGGCAGAGCGCGAACCCTTGACCAGGATCACGCTCCCCGCACGATCGAATTCACGGCAGGCCGCGGCCACCTCCTCGCGCGAGCCAAGCACCGTCGCGCCCGGACCGAAGCCCTCGGCCACCGCATCGGCATGCGGCCCGCAGGCCAGCAGGCGCTCGATGCCGCGCGCGCGCGCATGCGCGCCCGCCTCGCGGTGCAACTCGCGGCTCTGCGCGCCGAGCTCGGCCATGTTCCCGAGCACCAGCATGCGCGTGCCGCCGAAGGTAGCGAGCGAATCAATCGCCGCGCGCACCGAGCCGGGATTGGCGTTGTAGCTGTCGTCGATCAGCACGCAACCGCGCGCGCCGCGGCGTCGCTGCATGCGCCCGGACACCGGAGTGAGCGACTCGAGCCCGTCGCGGATCGCCTCCGGCCCGAGACCGAGCGCCAGCGCCGCGGCGGCCGCGCAGACCGCGTTGGCGACCTGCTGCACACCGGGGACACCGAGAGCGATGGGCACCGCACCTGCCGCGGTCGCCAGGCGGAAACTCGCGTTGCCCTCGTGCATCATCACGTCCTCGGCGCGCACGTCCGCATCCACCGCGCCCCTCGCGCTGGCGCGCAGCACGGTGCGCGCACCGATGCGCGCGAGCCAGGCGTCGGCAAAGGGCTCGTCGACATTCAGCACCGCGACGCCATCGGGGCCGAGCGCGTCGTAGATCTCGCCCTTGGTCGCCGCCACCGCTTGCAGGCTCCCGAAACCCTGCAGGTGCGCCGGCAGCGCATTGGTCAGCACGGCGACGTCGGGCCGCACCAGCGCGCCCAGGTAGCGGATGTCGCCCGGCTTCGCTGCGCCCATCTCGATCACCGCGTAGCGCAGCGCCGGATGCAGTGCGAGCAGCGTGAGCGGCACGCCGATCTCGTTGTTCAGGTTGCCGGCCGTGGCCAGCACGGAGCCCGCGCGCCCGAGGATCGCCGCTATCATTTCCTTGGTCGTGGTCTTGCCGGCGCTGCCGGTGAGTGCGACCACGGTGCCGGTGAACAGCGAACGGTTGAAACGGCCGAGTTCCCCGAGCGCGACGAGGGTGTCGGCGACCTGCAGCACCGGCACCGCGGCGTCGACCGGGCGGCTGCACAGCAGCGCGCCCGCACCGCGGCGCACCGCCTCGGCGACGAAATCGTGACCGTCGAAGTTCTCCCCGCGCAGCGCCACGAACAGGCTGCCCGGCGCGAGCGTGCGCGTGTCGGTGCTCACGGCGTCGAACGCGGCGTCGCGCGCCGGCGCGGGCAGCCCGAGAAAACGCGCGAACTCGGCGAGGCCGATGGCGCGCATCATGATGCGGCGCTCCACGCGGCAAGCGCGGCGCGCGCTATGCCGGCATCGCTGAACGGCGTGCGCACACCGCTCACTTCCTGGTAGTCCTCGTGCCCCTTGCCGGCGATCAGCACGCAGTCGCCGGGACCCGCCGCGGCGATGGCGCTGCGGATTGCCGCTGCGCGATCGGGCTCGTGCGCGGCGCCGTGCTCCGGCAGGCCCGTGGCGATTTCGGCGATGATCGCCGCCGGATCCTCGCTGCGCGGGTTGTCGCTGGTGATCAACAATTCGTCCGCGTGCTCCCACGCGATGCGTCCCATCAGCGGCCGCTTGGCGCGGTCGCGATCGCCGCCGCAGCCGAACACGCACCACAGCCGTCCGGGACAGTGCTGGCGCAACGCGCGCAGGGTCTGCTCGAGCGCATCCGGGGTGTGGGCATAATCGACGATGACCAGCGGGCCATCGGCGGCCGCGACGCGCTCCATGCGCCCGGCCACCGGCGAGAGCCGGGGGAAGACCGCCAGTGCGTCGTCGAAGGCCACACCGTGCACGCAGAGCGCGCTGAGCGCAGCCAGGGCGTTGTGCAGGTTGAAGTGCCCGAGCAACGGGGCGCTGAGCGTGCCCCGCCCCCACGGAGTCACGACCTGCGCCGCCAAGCCTTCGGCGCTGAACACCGGATCGATCGCGCGCACCCGCGCGCCGGCGTGCGCAACACCGTAGCTGAGCGCATCGACGCCGCGCGGCAGAGCGTCCAGCAGTCGGCGACCGAACGGGTCGTCGCTGTTGACCACCGCGCTCGACAGACGCTCGCTGGCAAACAGGATCTGCTTGCTGGCGCCGTAGTCCTCGAAGCTGCCGTGGTAGTCCAGATGATCGTGGGTGAGGTTGGTGAAGATCGCCGTCGCGAAACTCAGCCCGCGCACGCGGCCCTGCTTCAATGCGTGCGAGGACACTTCCAGTGCGGCGACCGTGGCACCCCCGGCGCGCAGCCCGGCAAGCATCTGCTGCAGGCTGACGGCGTCGGGGGTGGTGTGCGTGGTCGCATCGAGGCGTCCCGGAAAGCCCCAGCCCAGCGTGCCGACCACGCCACAGCGGATGCCGAGCAGTTCGAACGCCTGGGCGATCAGCTGCGTGCAGGTGGTCTTGCCGTTGGTACCGGTGACGCCGATCAGCGCCATCGACTCCGACGGCGTGCCGTAGAAACGTCCCGCGATCTCGCTGACGCGCTCACCGAGACGGCTGACGCCGATCGCCTCGAGCGTTGTACCGGCTAACGCGTCGCCCTGCTCGAACAGCACGACGCGGGCGCCGCGGCGCGCCGCCTCGTCCACGTAGGCGGCTCCGTCATGACGCGCCCCGCGCAAGGCGATGAACGCATCGCCCGCGCTCACGCGGCGGCTGTCGAGGCAGACACCGCCGACTCGCAGAGCGCCGCTCGGCGTGCCCGCGAGCTCGGGGAGCAAATCCTCGAGCGCACGCTCGGCAAAGACCGGATCCCGTGGATTGCTCATGTCGGCGTGCGCCCCGCGTCGCGCTCGGCCACCAGGATCTCGGGCAGGTTGTCGGGCGGCACGTCCATCAGCCGCAGGGCGCCGGCCACGACGGTCGAGAACACCGGAGCCGCGATGGCCCCGCCGTAGTAAACACCGCCGCGCGGATCGCTGACGATCACCACCGCGACGATGCGCGGGTCGGTGGCCGGCGCGAAGCCGGCGAACAGCGACACGTAGCGGTTGGCCTCGTAGCCGCCGGGGCCGATGCGATGCACCGTGCCCGTCTTGCCAGCCACCGTATATCCCTTGATCGCGGCCTTGAGCGCGGTGCCGCCCGGTTGCGTCACGGTCTTCATCATGTCCACGAGCTGCGCGATGATCTCCGGCTTGTAGACTGGCTTGGCCTCCGGTGTCCCGCGACCACGCAGCAGCGTCAGCGGGTGTTCTACCCCGCCGGCCGCGAGTATCGAGTAGGTCCGCGCGAGCTGCAGCGGCGTCACCGAGAGGCCGTAGCCGAAGGCCAGGTTCGCGCGCGCAACATCGCTCCACCTGCGGTAGTCGGGAAGCACGCCGACGCTCTCGCCCGGGAATCCCGTGCCCACCGACTGTCCCAGTCCGGCGCGCACGAACACGTCACGGATCACATCGGGCTCCAGCGACATCGCTATCTTGACGGTGCCGACCTGGCTCGACTTGGTGATCACGCCGCCCAGCGTCAGCAGGCCGTAGTTGTGGTGGTCGCGGAAGGTCTTGCGCCCGACCCGGATGTAGCCCGGCGAGGTCTCCATGGTCATGCCCGGGTGATACTTGCCGCTCTCGAGCGCCGCGATCATCGTCAGCGGCTTCATCGTGGAGCCCGGCTCGACGAGGTCGGTGATGGCGCGGTTGCGCAGCGCCGAGCCGATGTCGCCGCCGCGGTTGTTGGGGTTGTAGGTGGGC
Organism: Pseudomonadota bacterium; assembly: GCA_022705125.1. The sequence goes on along the minus strand of JAKJFB010000018.1, from coordinate 8,991 downwards.
TGGTTAGCCATCGCGAGGATTTCGCCGCTGCGCGCATCGAGCACCACGACACAGCCGGATTCCGCGCTCGCGCTTTCGATGGCCTTTTTCAGTTCGCGATGGGCCAGGTACTGGATGCGCAGGTCCAGGCTGAGGTCCAGCGCACGCCCGGGACGCGCCGGGCTCAGCTCCTGCACGTCGCGGATCACGTGGCCGTAGAGATCCTTGATCACCTGCTTCGAACCGGGCACGCCGGTAAGCCACTCGTCGTAGGCGAGTTCGATGCCTTCCTGGCCGCGGTCATCGACGTTGGTGAAACCCACGACGTGCGCGGCGGTCTGGCCTGCCGGATAGAAGCGCTGGTATTCGCGCCGCGAGTAGACCCCGGGAATGCCCAGCGCCATCACGCGCGCCGCGTCGGCGGGCGTCATGCGCCGGCGCAGGTAGACGAATTCACGGGTGGCGACGCTGCCGATACGCCGCTCGAGCTCATCGGGCGCGACCCCGAGTGCGCTGGCCAGCGGCCGCCAGTCCTCGATCTTTTCCACGAGCTGCTTGGGATTGGCCCAGAGCGTCTGCACCGGCGTGCTGATCGCGAGCGGCTCGCCGTTGCGATCGGAAATGATCCCGCGATGCGCCGGGATGGGCTCCACGCGCAGTGAACGCGCGTCACCCTGGCTCTGCAGGAAGCGGTAGCCGCGCTCGGTGTCGAGCACCTGAAGCGATACCAGGCGCCATACCAGCAGCAGCAGCAGGCAGCCGAGTCCCGCGGCGACCATCCTGATGCGCCATTCGGCGATGGCAGCGGGAGGACGGAGCTTCATTCGACCACCAGCACGCGCAATTCCCCCTCGACCGGGACCATCTGCAGCGCGCTGCCGGCCATGGCCTCGACCCGCGCATGCGAAGACAGCGTGCCGCGCTCGAGCAGGAGCTGGCGCCATTCGATCTGGATCTCGTTCTCGTCACGGCGCGCCTGCTCGAGCTGCCGGAACAGTTCGCGCGACTCGTGGGCGGCGTAGATCACACCGAAGGACGACAGCACCGCCAGCACCAGCAGCAGCGCGGCGAGCAGCGGCCGGCGATCGGGCGCCGCGGCGTCCCTGGCCGGCTCTTCAGCGGCCATCGACAGCGATTCCGGCAACGGTGAGCTTTTCCGCCACGCGCAGCACGGCGCTGCGCGCGCGCGGATTGCGCTCCACCTCTTCCTCGCTCGGGCGCAGCGCCTTGCCGAGCCGCTTGAGCTTCGGCTGCAGGTACGCCGGCAGGCCCGGCTGCTGCGCCGCACGCGAGTGATCTCGCATGAAGCGCTTCACGATGCGGTCCTCGAGCGAGTGGAAGCTGATCACCACGAGCCGGCCGCCAGGCAGCAGCGCGTCCAGCGCCTGGCGCAGCACGCTGGCCAGCGCGTCGAGTTCGCCGTTGATGTAGATGCGGATCGCCTGGAACGCGCGCGTCGCCGGGTGCTTGGCCTTTTCCCAGGCCGGGTTCGCCGCCGCCACGATCTGCGCCAGACGCGCCGTGGTCTCGATCGGCTCGACGCTGCGCTCGCGCACGATCGCCGCGGCCATGCGGCGCGCGAAGCGCTCTTCACCGTACTCGAACAGCACCTGCGCGATATCCTCGGCCCGGGCACGCGCGAGCCACTGGGCCGCGCTGATGCCACGCCCGGGGTTCATGCGCATGTCGAGGGGACCGTCCTGCAGGAAGCTGAAGCCGCGGCGGGGGTCGTCGAGCTGCGGCGAGGACACGCCGAGATCGAGCAGCACGCCGTGCACGCGTCCGGCCATGTCGTGGCGCTCCAGCAGCGTGTGCAGTTCGTCGAAGGAAGCGTGCTCGATGAGCAGGCGCGGATCGCCGCTGAACCGGCTGCGCCCGGCGGCAATCGCTTCCGGGTCGTGATCGATGGCGAGCAGCCTGGCGGCGGGGGCGAGGCGTCCCAGGATCGCGCGGGTGTGCCCGCCGCGACCGAAGGTGCCGTCTACATAGCTGCCAGCGGAATCTGTCACCAGAAAATCCACCGCCTCCTGCAACATGACAGGTGTGTGCATTGCGCTGCGCCCGCGTGCCCGTGGTTTACAAGGAAAGCCGCAGCATCTCGTCGGGGACTGCACCCTCGACGCTTGCCATCTGCAGCCACTTGTCGCGCTCAGCCAGCCACGTGTCCTCGTCCCACAACTCCATCTTGTTGCCCTGGCCGACCAGCACGGCCTTCTTGTCCAGCCCGGCGTATTCGCGCAGGGCCGGCGGCACCAGCACACGGCCGCTGCCGTCGCATTCGAGGTCGCTCGCGTAGCCGATCACGAGACGCTGGAATCGGCGCACCACGGGATTGAGGGTCGGCAGGGCCTGGATTTCGCGCTCCAGGTCCTCCCAGGTCGGCAGGGGGTAGACCAGCAGGCACTTGCTCTGGGTGTCTATCGTGGCCACGAGTTGCCCGGCGCTGATCGCCTGCAGCCGATCACGATGACGCGCCGGCATGGCCATGCGCCCCTTCGGATCGATGCTCAGATGGTGGACACCGCGGAACACTGTCAGTTTTTACCTTGTTCGGTCCCAGGAACGCCCATGCTCGCCACTTTCGCCCACTTTCACCCACTTTTCGACACTATATGGACGCACGACTTCCGGTGTCAAGGACGCCAGGACCATCAAGTGACGAATTTTCTTGTTGAAAAACCGGTACTTAGGTGAACAGAGCGGAGGCGAGGACAGGCTGCCACGGAGCTTGCTGACAGATAACATGCCATTGCGCAAGCAAGTTAAAGTGATCTCTCATGAATGAGAATATTTTGTTCTTGTTGGATGTTTCTTATATTCAAATAGGAATAAAGAAAGTTGCAGAGTCGGCCTGTAAGCCGGGTTCTGTCGAGGACAGTCATTCATCTGGGACGTGCGTCACCGCACGCCTCTAGCGACCTACCCGAACCCTGTGCGGGCCGCACTGATGGGTTCCTATTTGGTCTTGCTCCGGGTGGGGTTTACCGTGCCACGCCTGTTACCAGCCGCGCGGTGCGCTCTTACCGCACCCTTTCACCCTTACCTGCCAACTGCATCCGGAGATGCGGCCGACATCGGCGGTTTGCTTTCTGTTGCACTTTCCGTGGGCTCGCGCCCCCCAGGCGTTACCTGGCACCATGCCCTATGGAGCCCGGACTTTCCTCCCGGTCACTCACCACAGGCAGGCCGCTTGCGCAGCTGCGACATGCCTCTGGAGAGTGACCGAGCGACTGCCCGGCCGACTCTGCGCGCGGGAGTATATCACCCGGCGTCGCCGCCGGGCCGCAGGGCGAGCGCGGCGCGATAGACTTCGTTGCGCGGACGTCCGCTGATCTCCACGGCACAGGCGACCGCCTCCTTGAGCGGCAGGCGCTTGAGCAGCGCCTCGAGCAGCGCACCGGTACTGATCGCGGTTTCGTCCGCGACAACGGCCTCGGCGCCGGCGAGCACCAGCACGATCTCGCCCAGCTGCTGCTCCGGATCGGCCGCGACCCGCTCGAGCACCTCGTTCACCGTCCCGCTCAGCAGTGTCTCGTGCACCTTGGTGAGTTCTCGCGCCAGCGCGCAACGGCGCTCGCCACCGAACACCGCCGCGAGGTCGCGCAGCGTGTCGAGGATGCGCCGCGGCGATTCGTAGAAGATCAGCGTACGCGTTTCCATGCCGAGCCCTTCGAGCCGGGCTTGCCGCGCCGCCTGGCGGGCAGGCAGGAAACCCTCGAAGACGAAACGGTCCGAGGGCAGGCCTGCCACGCTGAGCGCCGCCACCGCCGCGCAGGGACCCGGCACCGCCACGACGCTGATTCCGGCCGCGAGCGCGTCGTGCACCAGGCGGTAGCCCGGATCGGAAATCAGCGGCGTGCCCGCATCGGACACCAGCGCAACCGAACTGCCGTCACGCAGCAGTTGAAGCACGTGCTCGAGCCGGCGCGCATCGCTGTGGTCGTGGTAGGCCACCACGGGGCGCGAGATGCCCAGGTGGTTCAGCAACTGCCGGCAGCGCCGGGTATCCTCGGCGGCGATGAGGTCTGCCGCGGCCAGCACTTGCGCGGCGCGGTGCGAAAGATCGCCGAGATTTCCGATCGGGGTGGCAACAACGAACAGCACTGCGGGCGTCTCCACGGCGGCATCCGGCGCCCCTGCCGGCGCGGGCGCCGGCAGGGGCGCCGGCGCATCGGTTTGCGCTAGTATACGGGCATGAACAGAGCCTTCGTCCGTCCGCTGCTCGTCGCCGCGCTGCTGGTTGCCGCGGGGTGCTCCGATCAGCCCGAAAAGCCGTCTTCCGAGCACATCCCGCTACCAGAGAAGCCCGCGACCCAGCCGGCTGAACCCGCGGACGAGGTGGAGCGGCTGCTCGCGCTGGCGGCGCGCAGTGACGGCGCTGCCGCACGCGAGGCGAGACTCGATGCAGCGGCCGAACTCGTGCGCCGCGGCGACCTCGCCCGCGCCGCAACGCTGCTGGACGAACTCGAGGCGGCAAGCCTCGACAGCGCGCAATGGATTCGCCATTCGCTGCTGCGCGCGCGTCTCGAGCTCGAGGGAGGCGACGCGGCGGCGGCTCTCGCGCGCCTCGACAATCCCGCGCTGCAGGCCGAAGGCGCCGCGGTGGGGCGCGCGTTGCAGGTCGAGCTCGCCCTCACGCGCGCCGACACACTCGCCGCGCTGCAACAGCACCTGGAGAGCGCCCGGGAACGCGTGCGGGTGCAGCCCCTGCTCAGCGACGAGACAGCGCGCCATGACAACACCCACGCGATCTTCGCGGCGCTGGCCGGCGCGGACATGGCCGCGCTGGAACGCGAGACCGGCGTCGCGGCGAGCGATGACTGGCGCGGCTGGCTGGAGCTCACGGCGCTCGTACGCGACCTGCGCCGCGGCCCCGATGAGCAGCTTGGCGCGCTGGCAAGCTGGGAACAGCGCTACTCCCTGATCGCCCCCCTGCAACCGGCGGTGAACGAACTACTGCCCGCCATCCGTGAACGTGTCCGCCAGCCTGCCCGCGTGGCGCTGTTGCTGCCGTTGAGCGGCCGCGCGGCGCCCGGCGCGACAGCAGTGCTGAACGGCTACCTCGCCGAGCACATGCGGCAGCTCGCAGCGGGCGAGCAGCCGGTGCCCGTTGCGGTGGTCGATACCGCCGCCGCGCCCGGGGGCTTCGCGGCCGCATATGCCAGCGCGGTAGCCGACGGCGCCGACATGGTCATCGGTCCGTTGCTCAAGGAGGACCTCGCGGCATTCGGCCCCACGCTGGCACCCTCGGTGACCACGATCGCGCTCAACTTTGCCGATAGCGCGAACAGCGACGGCGACATGCTCTACGAGTTCGGCCTCGACGGCGCCGACGAGGTGGCGCAACTCGCGACAGCGGCGCGGGCGCGCGGTTGGGCGCATGCCATCGTGGTAGCAGACGATTCCGATACCTCACGGCGCCAGGCGCAGGAGTTCGAGCGCCTGTGGAACGGCGGCGACACGCGGGTGCTGGGTACACTGTATCTTGCAGACATCAATGAATTCCGCCGCCGCTTCGAGGAGGCCCTGCTGTTCGAACAGAGCCGCCAGCGCAGCGCGGCACTGTCACGACTGCTGGGACTGGCGCTCGTGTCGGAACCGCGGCGGCGCCAGGACCTCGACCTCATCGTCATGTTCTCGGGACCGGTCGGCGCGCGCTCCATCCGGCCGCTGCTGTCGTTCCTGTATGCCGGCGACCTGCCCGTGTGGTCGACCAGCCAGGCCAACGGCGCGCGTCCCGACCGGCGCAACGACCGCGACCTGGAGTACGTGCGCTTCCTCGACCTGCCGTGGTTCTCCGGGGCCGAACGCCCGTTGCGCGAAACGCTGCGCCGCAGCGTACCGGCCGGCGGCCTGGAACGCTTTGCTGCCCTTGGCGCCGACGCCTGCCGCCTGCAGTCTCGCATCGGTTTGCTGGACTGGAACGGCGCGGCCGGCCTCGGCGGGGCCACCGGCGAACTCGTGCTGGACGGCACGCGACGGCTGCACCGCAAATCACAGTGGTACGTGTTCCGCGACGGCCTCGCCGCACCGGAAATACAGCGTACCGCGCTGCTCGCCACACCCCTGAACCGTCAATCCACGGAAGGAGCGACACCATGGACCGACACCACCAGCGCAGCACCCCCGCCGCCACCGGACGCGCCGCAGAAGACCGCGCCCTGAAGGAACTCGGCGCGGCGGGGTTGCGCCTCGTCGCACGCAATTTCCGCTGCCGCCTCGGCGAGATCGATCTCGTCATGCGCGAGGGCGACACGCTGGTATTCGTCGAGGTGCGACAGCGGCAGAGCGCGCGTTTCGGCGACGCCAGCGAGAGCGTCACCGTCGCGAAGCAGCGCAAGCTACTGGCTGCCGCGGCATTGTTCGTGGCATGGCATCCGGCGCTGCGCGACCTGCCGATGCGATTCGACCTGTTCGCGCTGGACGGGAACGCGCACGGATCGACCACGGTGCCCGGCGCAAAATGGCTGCGCGGCATCATCAGCTGAAAGCGGAAGGAGGAGCCGTTGTCTCTCGATATGCTCAATGAGCCGCTGCAGGCGCTGTTCGCCAGCCACGTCGATACCGTGTACCGCGCGCTCGACGTCATGTACCCGGAGATTCACCGGGCGGTCGAACTGCTCTGCGACAGCCTGCTGGCAGACCGCCGCGTGCTCGTCTGCGGCAGCGGAACCGGCACCGCGCTGGGCCAGGTGTTCTGCACCAACCTGCTGAATCGCGCCCAGATCGACCGCCCGGGGCTCCCGGTGATCGCGATCGGCAGCGATCCGGCCGCCACCAGCGCGATCGCCGAGAGCTACGGCATCAGCGAGGTGCAGTCGCGCCAGATCCGCGCCCTGGGCCAGGCCGGCGATGCCCTGATGGTGATCGCGGGATCGCCGCGCGGTGCGGGCCTGAGCCCGGCGGTGCGCGCTGCCCACGCGCGCGAGATGCGCGTCATCGCCCTCACGGGCGGCGAAGGCGGAGAACCGGCGGCCGCCCTCGGACCGGCAGACATCGAGCTGCGCGTGCCCTCGGATGATCCCTACCGCGTCAGCGAATCCCAGCTGCTGCTGCTGAACGCCCTGAGCGCGCTGATCGAACTGCGCCTGTTCGGCGAGGCGTGAGGGCTCACTTCACCACGCGCAGCGACGGCTTGCCGCTCCGGGGCTCGTCGTCCGACGACGGCGGTGGCGCCTGCTCGGGCTCGAACACCATGCCCTGCCCGTTCTCGCGCGCGTAGATTCCCAGCACGGCGCCGATCGGCACGAAGACATCGATCGCCACGCCGCCGAAGCGTCCGCGGAACCGGATGTCGTCGTTGGACATGTCGATCCCGGCCACCGCCCCGGGCGCCACGTTGAGCACGATCTGCCCGTTCTTGACGTACTGCTGCGGCACCTCGACGCCCGCAACCGTCGCATCCACGAGCAGGTAGGGCGTGCATGCGTTGTCGAGGATCCACTCATAGAGTGCGCGCACCAGGTAGGGTCGACTGGATTTCATGCTCATATCATGGCGCCTGCCGCCGCCCGCGCGGGCGGATCAGCGTCGGCGAATCTCCTTTTCAGTCTCGGACAGGCTCGCGCGGAAGCCATCGCGCGCGAACATCCGGGTCATGTAATCGTGCAGCGGCCTGGTCTGCCGGATGTTGGGCAGGACGATGCCCAGCGCCGGCAAGCGCCAGAGTATTGCGCAAAGACAGCAATCGGCCAGCGAGAATTCCTCGCTCATGAAAAACGGCATTTCCGCGAATACCGGCGCTACGGCCATCAGCTCGTCGCCGACTTCACGCCGCGCCTTCGCCACCGCTTGCGGCGGGCTCGCCGGGCTCTCCATCACATCGACCCGCGAACTCCAGTCCCGCTCGAGGCGGTACATGAGCTGGCGGCACTCGCCGCGCGCAACCGGGTAGACCGGCAGCAGCGGGGGATGCGGGAAGCGTTCGTCGAGATATTCCATCATGATCCCGGGCTGGTAGAGCACGAGTTCACGATCGACGAGCGTCGGCAGGCTGCTGTAGGGATTGATCTCGGCGAGAGCCGGGGGATAATCACGGCCATCGACATCGATAAGCTCCGCCGCTACCCCCTTCTCGGCCAGCACGATGCGAACCCGGTGGCTGTAATGGCATCGCGCATCGGAGAACAGCGTCATCGCCGTGCGCCTGGCCAGTACGGCCCTGATGTCTCTGCCGGGGCGCATGGGGCAAGGGATCAGCGCCGCCGTGCCGGGCACGGCGGCAGCGCGGCCTCAGTGGACGTCTTTCCAGTATTCCCGGTTCAGCAGGTACGCGAATACCCCGAAGAAGGCCAGGAACAGCAGCACGTAGATGCCCATGCGCTTGCGCTCCAGCGCCATCGGCTCGGCCACATAGGCGAGGAAGCTCGCCAGGTCCGCCATAGCGGTGTCGAATTCCTCGACCGTCATGCTGCCGGCCTGCGCGACCTTGAGACGTCCGCACGGAGCTTCCAGCAGGTCTTCACCGGTCAGCGGGTCACGCTTGATGCCACCGTTGTGCGCCAGCACCGGGCCGGGCGCGCACTCGGGCAGGCCCTGCAGCTCGATCAGCACGTGCGGCATCGCGACGTCAGGGAACACGCGGTTGTTCACGCCCCACGGACGTGCCGGCGAATCATCGCGGTAGAAGTTGCGCAGGTAGGTATAGATGTACTCTGGCGAGCGCGCGCGCGAGATCAGCGTCAGGTCGGGCGGCGGCGCGCCGAACCACTTCTTCGCCAGCGGCACGGGCATCGCGTTCTCCATCAGCTCGCCGATCTTGGCATCGTCGAAGATCAGGTTCTGCTCTGCCAGCGGCAGCGGAATGCCCAGGTCCGTTGCGGTTCGCTCGAAGCGCGCGTACTTCAGCGAATGGCAGCCCATGCAGTAGTTCATGTAGTACTTCGCGCCGCGCTGCAGCGAGGCCTTGTCGTTCAGGGCCGGCGAGAACTCGTCGCAGGGAATCGTGCCGCAGTCGAACGCCGCTTCCGCCCCGACCGCCTTCAGCGGCAGGAAGGCCATGAGCCCCACCAG
>JAKJFB010000189.1 GCA_022705125.1 Pseudomonadota bacterium | reverse complement strand
GCGCGAGACCGGCACGGCGCGCACGCCGCACGATGCCTGCCAGCACGAGCAGGCCTACACCGAGCATCAGCACCGGCGCGCCCCACAGCAGCGCGGTCTTCGCTTCCAGCCGCGGTTCGTACAGCACGTACTCGCCGTAGCGCGTGACCATGAAATCGACGATCTCCGCATCGCTCTTGCCCTCCAGCAGCAGCCGGTGCAGTTCGAGGCGCAGGTCCTCGGCGATCGGCGCGTTGGAATCGGCGAGGTTCTGGTTCTGGCACTTGGGACAGCGCAGCTCCTGCGCGAATTCGAGGTAGCGCTGGCGCTGCTCCTCGGTGGCGAAATCGAAGGTCTCCACGGCGGCGTGCAGCGGACCGCCGAGCAGCACGAGCAGCAGCAACACGCGCCTCATGGCGTGGCCCCGGCGCCGAGCCGCGCGATCAGCGGTTCGAACTGCTCGCGCCAGACGCGCGCATCGAGCGGCCCCTGGTAGCGCAGGCGCACGATGCCGGCGGCGTCGATCAGATAGGTCTCCGGCGCGCCGGTCACACCGAGATCGATGCCGAGCCGGCCGCTGTCGTCGACGATGTTGAGCCGGTACGGATCGCCCCTGGTCTCGATCCAGCGCCGCGCCGCCGCGGAGTCGTCCTTGTAGTTGAGGCCGAAGATCGTCACGCCCGTGCGCGCGAGTTCGTTGAGGTAAGCGTGCTCGGCGGCGCAGGAGGGGCACCACGTCGCCCAGACGTTCACCAGCGCCACAGCGCCGAGCAGGTCCTCGCGGCTAACCGCGTCCCCGGCCAGCGTGCGCGCCGTGAATTGCGGGAACGGGCGGTCCTCGAGCGCCGAGGGCATGTGATTGGGATCCAGCGACAGCCCGCGCCACAGCAGCAGCGCCAGCACGGCGAAGGCGATCAGCGGCAGGAACAGGCGCAGGCGCTGCATCGTTCAGGCTCCCGCGACCGCGCCGGCGGACGCGAGCGACGCCCGCGCACGCACCACGCGATAGCGCCGGTCGGCCAGCGTCAGCGAGCCGCCCAGGGCCATCAGCACGCCACCCAGCCAGAGCCAGCGCACGAAGGGCTTGTGGTGCACGCGCACGGCCCAGGCGCCCTCGCCCACCGGTTCACCGAGCGAGATGTAGAGATCGCGCAGGAAACCCGGATCGATCGCGGCCTCCGTCATCACGTTGCCCATCTGGCTGTGGTAATTGCGCTTCTGCGCATGCAGCTCGATGCTGCTGCCGTCGCGGCGCGCGAGGAAGGTGCCTTCCTCGGCGCTGAAATTCGGACCTTCCGCATGGCGCGTGCCGAGGAAAGTGAAACTGTAGCCGGCGAGCTGCACCTCGTCGCCCGGGGCCATGCGCACGTCGCGCTCGTCGCTGTAGACCGTCGTGAGGCCGACGCCTGCGATGCACATCGCCATGCCCAGGTGCGCCACCCACATGCCCCAGTAGCTGGCGCCGAGCCCGCCCAGCGCCCGCACGCCGCCGCGCTCGGCGAGCCGCGCCGACAAGCCACTTGCCAGCGTCGCGAGGATCCACATCGCCAGCGCCACCGTGAGCGCTACCCCGGCATGCCAGGCACCGCCGTAGAGCAACGGGAACACCGCGCCAGCCGCGAGGCTCACGCCCGCCGGCAGCAGCACGCGCCGGCCCAGCCAGCGACTGTCGCCACCGCGCCAGCGCAGCAACGGACCGACGCCCATGACCAGCGTCAACACCACCACCAGTGGCACGAAGGTCATGTTGAAATACGGCGGGCCGACCGACATGCGTCCCAGTTCGAGCGCCGAGATCAGCAGGGGATACAGCGTGCCGATCAGCACCGTCGCCATCGCGATCACCAGCAGGATGTTGTTGCCGAGCAGCGCCGTTTCACGCGACCACAGCCCGATCTCGCCCTTGGCGGAAACCGCCGGCGCGCGCAGCGCGTAGAGCGTGAGCGAGCAGCCGATCACCACCCCGAGGAATGCCAGCACGAACAGGCCGCGCTCGGGATCGGTGGCGAAGGCATGCACCGAAGTCAGCACGCCCGAGCGCACCAGGAAAGTGCCGAGCAGGCTCAGCGAGAACGCCGTGATCGCCAGCAGCACGGTCCAGCTGCGGAACAGCCCCCGCTTCTCGGTCACGGCGAGCGAATGGATCAGCGCCGTGCCTACCAGCCATGGCATGAACGAGGCGTTCTCCACCGGATCCCAGAACCACCATCCGCCCCAGCCGAGCTCGTAATAGGCCCACCAGCTGCCGAGCGTGATGCCGATCGTCAGGAACACCCAGGCCGCATTGGTCCATGGCCGGCTCCAGCGCGCCCACGCCGCGTCGAGCCGCCCGGTGGACAGCGCCGCGATCGCGAAGGCGAAGGCGACCGAAAAACCGACGTAGCCGAGGTAGAGCATCGGCGGGTGCAGCACCAGCCCGATGTCCTGCAGCAGCGGATTCAGGTCGCGACCTTCAGCCGGGACATCGGGAAAGGAGCGCGCGAACGGATTCGAGGTGAACAGCACGAAGAGGTAGAACCCGACCGAGATCATGCCCATCACAGAAAGCACGCGCGCGCGCATGTCGCGCGCCAGCGAAGCGCTGAACACGGCCACCGCCGCGCTCCACCCGGCCAGGATGAACACCCACAGCAGCATCGAGCCCTCGTGGTTGCCCCACAGCGCGCTCAGCTTGTACCAGGCCGGCAACGCGGTGTTCGAGTGTTGCGCGACCAGGCGCACCGAGAAATCGTCCTGCAGGAAGGCGCGCGCGAGACAGGCGAAGGCAATACCCACGAAGAGCAACTGCGCCAGCGCCAGCACCGGCGCACTGTCCATCCACGACCGCACGCCGCGCAGCGAACCAGCCAGCGGCAGCGCGGCCTGTACCACCGCCACGCACAGCGCGAGGATCAGCGCGAAATGCCCGAACTCAACGACCATCGCCGCGCCCCCCGCTGCTCGCTTCGTCCATGGTCTGCCCGGCCTTCAGCGCCTCGTGCACTTCCGGCGGCATGTAGTTCTCGTCGTGCTTGGCGAGCACCTGCGTGGCGCGGAAGCTGCCGTCAGCGAGCAGTTCCCCGTTGGCGACAATGCCCTGTCCCTCGGCGAACAGGTCGGGGAGGATGCCCTGGTAGGCAATCTTCAGCTCGGCCTGGTTGTCGGTCACCGTGAACCCGACCTCGAGCCCCGAATCCGAGCGACTGAGGCTGCCCGGCACCACGAGTCCGCCAACGCGGATGGTCTTGCCCGCCGGCGCCTCCCCGGCGGCAACCTGCGCCGGGGCGTAAAAGAAGTTCATGTTGTCGCGCAGGGCCCAGAACACCAGAGCGGCGGCGACACTGGCCCCGATCACGATGAACAACACGATGTACAGGCGCTGCTTCCGCAGGGGATGCATGGCGTTTCAGCCTCCGGTCGATGAGGAGAGCGTGGCGCGCAGCCGCGCGCGAACGCGTTCGAGCGCGCGCCGCCGCCGCTCGAGCGGCGCGCGCACGAGCCAGATCAGCACCAGCAGCACGATGGCGTAGGCACCCCACACATAAGGGCCGTGGCCGTCCATTTGCCAGAGTTGCGCGAGATTGTCGAAATACATCTTCTTCAAGCGGAGACCTTGCCCGTCGTCGCGAGTTCCTCGACCCAGCGCGACTTCTCCTCGCGCTCGAGGATCTCGCTGCGCAGGCTGAGCAGTACCGCCAGCGCGTAGAAACAGTAAAAACCCGCGATCATCACGATCAGCGGCTGGAACATGTCGGCGTGCATGCTCGGTGCGCCGGTGAACTTGATGGTCGCCGGCTGGTGCAGGCTGTACCACCAGTCGACTGACTTGTAGATGATCGGGATGTTCACGGTGCCGACAAGCGCGAGCACCGCGCAGGCCCGGGCCGCCACGTCGCGATCCTCGAAGGCCTGGTGCAGCGCAACCACGCCGAGGTACAGGAAGAACAGCACCAGCATCGAGGTGATGCGCGCATCCCACACCCACCACGTGCCCCAGGTCGGCTTGCCCCAGATCGCCCCCGTCACGAGCGCCACGAAGGTCATCGCCGCACCGATGCCCGCGCAGGACTTCAACACCATGTCCGAGACCTTGATCTTCCAGATCAGGCTGACCGCGCCCGCCGCGGCCATCAGGTAGTAACCGGCCAGCGCGATGAAGGCCGCCGGCACATGGATGAAGATGATGCGGTAGCTGTTGCCCTGGCGGAAATCCGGCGGCGCGAACGCCAGCCCCCAGGTCGCGCCGACCAGCAGCAGTGCGCCGGACACCAGCGCGAGCCACGGCAGCCATGGCGTCGTGATCCGGTAGCACCAGCGCGGAGAACCGAGTTTATGGATGAAAGACCACACGCGTCGTGAACAACCATCGCCAGTTTGGAGAGGAGCCGCGGCCAGGCGCGACGGGCGGCAGTATATCCGATATGCATCCGCGCGGATCACGCGCGCTGGCGGGTCACGCCGCTTGATTCAAATCAAATACCCCCGGGGTCTACGCGTGTATTGTGCGAATGCCCGTCGTGAAACGGATGGCCCGCAGGGTTCCGTTTCCTCCGCCGGGTTGTTGTTTTTGTTCTCTCCTCCTTCAATCCCGGCCTCGCGCCGGGATTTTTTTCAGTGGTCCAGGCTGATGCGCAGCGCGGCGCCGACCGCGAGCGGGGCCAGCGTGAGCGCGACCAGCGCGAAGGCGCCGAGGATCGCCAGGTGCGGCAGGTAGTCGGCACCCAGCGCCGCGGCATCGACCGCGGCCGTGCCGAACACCAGCACCGGGATGTAGAACGGCAGGATCAGCAGCGACAGCAGGATGCCGCCCTTGCGCAAGCCCACCGTGAGCGCCGCCCCGATGCCCCCCACCAGGCTGAGTGTCAGCGTGCCCAGCAGCAACGACAGCAGCAGCGCCGGAGCCGCCGCCGCCGGGAGGTAGAGCATCCCCCCCATCAGCGGCGAGAGCAGCGTGAGCGGCAGCCCGGTGACGAGCCAGTGCACCGCGATCTTCGCGATCGCCAGCAGGTACAGCGGATCGGGGCTGCGCAGCAGTTGCTCCAGCGAGCCGTCGTCGTGATCGGCGCGAAACACCATGTCCGTCGACAGCAGCGAGGCCAGCAACGCGACCACCCACAGCACGCCGGGTGCGATGCGCGCGAGATCCTCCGGCGTCGGCCCGATGCCGAGCGGGAACAGCGCGATCACGATCACGAAGAACACCAGCGGGTTGGCGATGTCGCCACGGCGGCGCAGCGCGATCAGCAGGTCCCTGCGCAGGGTCTCGGCAAATGCGCCTTGGATGTCCATCAATCCACCATCTGCTGGCCGAGCATGAGCCGGCGCAGCCCGTTCGCGAGCCCGAGGCGGTGATGCGTGGTGAGCAGCACCGCGCCACCTGCCGCGGCATGCGCGGCGATCAGCGATTCGAGTTCGCCCACGCCGGCGAGGTCGATCGCGGTGAAGGGCTCGTCGAGGATCCACAGCGTCGCGGGACTGAGCAGGAGCCGCGCCAGCGCGATGCGCCGCTTCTGACCGGCGGAGAGTCGCTGCGCGGGCGTGTGCAGATAGCCGGCCAGACCGGTACGGGCCAGGGCCTCCTCGATGGCGAGCGGGCGCACCCCGCCCCACAGCGAGGCGTGCCAGCGCAGGCTCTCGAGGGGCGTCAGCGCCGGATTGATCGCCGCTTCGTGACCGAGGTAAAGCGACTCGCGCAGGAACTCGTAGCGCGCGCGGCCGATGTCCTCGCCACGCCACATGACGCGGCCGGTGCAGCGCTGCGAGAGGCCCGCGATGGTGCGCAGCATCGTGGTCTTGCCGCAGCCGTTGGGTCCCGCGACCTGCATGACCTCGCCCGCGCGCAGCTCGAACCGCACGTCCTCGAACAGCAGGCGCTCGTCGCGTTCGCAGCGCAGCGCGCGAACCTCGAGCAACGGAACCGAGGCCTGTTGCGCCATCGCGGGGGCTTCCGGGGGGTGGTGGAGCGGTGTGCCGGAGTTGCCCTGCAGTCTCAACTTCCGGCGAGCGCCGCCGCTATAATCGCATCGATC
>JAKJFB010000188.1 GCA_022705125.1 Pseudomonadota bacterium | reverse complement strand
GGCCGGTCGCCTCGCTCAGGCGCTTGGCGGCGCGCCCGGTCGGCGAAGCGAGCAGGAACGAGTGCCGGGTCCGCTCCAGGACGGTGATCAGGGCGCGCAGGGTGGTGGTCTTGCCGGTGCCGGGGCCGCCGCTGATCACCCCCAGCGCGCGCGTCAGTGCCATCGCGCAGGCGAGCTTCTGCCCGGCGCTGCCTGCCGCCTCATCCGGATACAGCCGATCCAGCAGGGCGCGCGCGTCGGGTGCCGCCGCGACGGGCCGGGTCGCCAGCGCGCGCAGACGCGCCGCCACGCGGCCCTCGCCGGCCCAGTAGCGGTGCAGGTAGACGCGATCGCCGTCGAGCACCAGCGGCAGTGGTGCGGTGGACGCCGGTCCGGCGCACAGCCGCGCCTCGGCCACCAGCGCCGCGCGCAGTTGCGCAGCATCGAGGCGCGGCGCCAGCGGCGATTCGAGCCCGGCGAAGGGCTTGCCATCGACGGCGGCGAGCTCCACGCAGACGTGGCCGCGTCCGAGCTCCACGCTGAGCAGCGCGGCAATCAGTGCGATCGCCTCGTGCCCGCTGTCGGCATAGCCGGCCATCAGGCGCGCGAAATGCAGGTCCACCGGCCGCAGCAGCCCGGCGCCGTGCAGTGCGGTGAGCGCCTCAAGCGACATCGCGGTTGTCTCCGGCAAACAGCGCGTCGAGCGCCTCGACCAGCGCGCGCGGTGGGCGCGCGTGGAACACGCCGTGCGCGGGGCCGGCGGCGGCGCGCATGCCGCGCAGGTACAGGTAGTACACGCCGCCGACGTGCGTGTCGTAGTCGTAGGCCGCGCCGAGCCGCGCGCGCAGCAGGCGCGTCAGCGCCACGGTGTAGAGCGCGTACTGCAGGTCGTAGCGATGCTCCGCGATCGAGGCGCCGAGGCGCGCCGGCTCGTAGTGCCCGAGCTCGTTGCCCAGATGGTTCGACTTGTAGTCGGCCACGTAAAAGCGGCCCTCGTGCTCGAATACCAGGTCGATGAAGCCCGTGAGCATGCCGCGCGTCGCGGCGAAGGCGAGCGGCGGCGCGGCGCGCGCCAGCGGGTCGTGCGCGGCGAGCAGCGCGTTCAGGCGCGCACAATCGAGCTCGGCCAGCGGAAACTCGAAGCCCATTTCCACCACGCGTTGCTGCGGTGCGAGTGCGCCGAGGCGCAGCCTCGCGCCGTCCAGCGCACAGCCGAGCACGTCCTCGATCATTGCCGTGAACACCGGCAGCCAGTCCGCCTCGTAGCCTTCGCGCACCAGGGCGCGCGCGATCAACTGCCGGGTCGCGGGCGCGTCGGCGCGCTGGCTGAAATCGATGCGTTCCAGCAGCCCGTGCATGAAGCTGCCGTGGCGTGCACCGCGCGGGAAGCCGAACAGGCTGCGCTCGCGCGCCTGCGCGGCGCTCGCGTCCGCGGCCAGTTCCGGCTGGCGGAACAGTTGCGCCGAGCGCGCGTCGGCGTGACGCGTCAGCGCCGAATAGCTGCTCGATTGCCAGTCGCGCTCGATCGGGGTGTCGAAGCGGCGCGCCGCCAGCGCGGGCACGGGCGCGCTCGCGCGCGCCAGCGTGACGAACGGCAGTGCATCGACGTCGATCAGCATGGTGCCCGGCAGCGCGGCCAGGCGCGCGATCGCAGCCGCGGCGGCGCCGTCCCCGGGTCCTGCCCCGACCAGGTGGCCCAGCGCGCTGCGCCACAGCTCGCTCTTGCTGTGGTTGCCGCGCTTCGTGTCACCGATGCCCAGCACGCACAGGTGCGCCGCGCGCGTGAGGCCCACGTAGAGCAGGCGCATGTCCTCGGCCAGGCGTTCGCGCTCGGCCAGCGCCCTGCTCGCCTCGGTTCCCTGCAGGTCGTAGCAGGCGACCAGCGTGTCGGGATCGTGGAAGAACGCGTCCTGCGCCGGCTTGAAGATCGGCATGAACGGCAGGTACACCACCGGGTATTCCAGCCCCTTCGACGAATGCAGCGTGACGATCTGCACGCGCTTCGCGTCGCTCTCGAGGCGCAGTTGTTGCGCCTCCTGCTCGCCGTCGGCCCCGGCGATGCGCTCGGCCAGCCGCGCGAGCAGGGCCTCGTCGCTGTCGAGCCCTTCGCGCTCGGCCTGCAGCAGTTCGACCAGGTGCAGGCAATCGGTCAGCGCGCGCTCGCCTGCGGGCGTGGCGAGCAGGCGCGCCGGCACTTCGTAGGCGAACAGCAGCCGGCGCAGCATGGCCTGCACGCCGTGCAGGCGCAGTTCCTCGGAAAAGCCGAGGAATTGTCCCTGCTCGCGCGCGAACGCCGCCTCGTCGCTGCGCAAGGCGTCGAGCTCCGCGGCGGTGCGTCCGAGCAGCGCGCTGCCCAGCGCGGCGCGCAGCAACCGCTCCGAACCCGGCTCCAGCACGGCGGCCAGCAGCTGGTAAAGGTCGAGTGCCTGCGGGCCGGCGTAGACGCTGTCGCGACTGCGATACACGTGCGGTACGCCGCGCCGGTCGAGCTCGGCGGCGAGGCGTTTCGCGTCCTGCCAGTCGCGTACCAGGCAGGCAATGTGGCCGGGCGCCAGGGGCTCGTCGCCCAGCTGCACGCCGCCGCTGTCCGCGGCGCCCAGCAGCCCGGCCAGGTGGTTCGCCGCTGCAGCCGCCATGCGCGCGCGGTAGGCGGTGCCCGAGAGCGGCTGTGCGCTCGCGAGGTGCAGCACCGCCAGCGGCGTGACGGGCTGGCCGTGGCGCCTGAGCGGCGCCTTGTCGGGAGCGCCCGAGGCAAGCACCGCCTGGAAGGGCATGTCGTCGCCTGCCAGGAAGGGATCGCCGTCGCTGCGCAGCCGGAACAGCGCGTTCACGGCCTCGACCAGCGGTTGCACCGAGCGGTAGTTGGTGTCCAGCGAGCGGATCGTGCCGGCGGCCTCGCGCCGCACCTGCAGGTAGGCCTGCACGTCGGCGCCGCGGAAGGCGTAGATCGCCTGCTTGGGGTCGCCGACCAGGAACAGCGCGGTATCGTCGCCCGCGTACACCGCGGAGAACACGGACCACTGCAACGGATCGGTGTCCTGGAATTCGTCGATCAGCGCGACCGGGTACTGGCTGCGGATTGCCGCCGCGAGCCGCTCGCCGCCCGGTGCGCGCAGCCCCTCGTCCAGCAGCCGCAGCAGGTCCTCGTAGCCGAGCAACCCGGTGCGCTCCTTGATCGCGGCGAGCCGCTCGCGCGCGATCGCGAGTGCGTCGGCGAGCAGGCGTGGCCACAGCGCCCGGGCGGCGACCAGCAGGGTCTCTGCCAGGTCGAACAGCGCCAGCTCCGGCAGCAGGTTGCCTTTCCTTTTCGTCAGCTCGCCGCTGAGGAAGGTGCGTGAGACGCCCGCGAGCGTGCGCCGGTCCAGCGAGGCGTGCCCGGTCGCCGCGGCGTCCAGGCGCGGCAGCGCCGCCGCGAGCTCGGTGCGCCCGCCCTTGTTCAGCGCGGTGCCGGCGAGCGCTTCGCGCGCGGTCGCGGCGCTGGCGCGCCACCAGGTCAGCAACGCCGACTCGGCGGCCGCCATCTGCGCCAGCACGCCGTCCCAGTCCTGCTCCGGCACGTTGCGCAACTCCAGCCCCTGCTTGCCGAGCAGGCGGCGCACGGCGGCAACGAACCCGTCGCAGTCGTGCTCCGCCAGCAGCAGCGAGGCCGGCAACGGCGGCAGCGGATAGGCGCGCTCGCGCCAGATGTCGCGGATCGCCTCGGTGACCACCGCCGCGTCGTTCTCCGAGAGTTCCGCGGCGAAGGAGATGCGGCTCTCGAAGGCGTTGCGTTTCAGCATGCGGTTGGCAAAGCCGTGGATCGTGAAGATGCTCGCGAGGTCGAGCTCCATTTCCGCGAGCCGCAGCCGCCGGCTGTCCTCGGCGCGGTCCTCGCTCGCCGCGAGCAGCGCCGCGATCACCGTGTCGGCGGGCGGCGGGGCGCCCGTCTCGAAGGCCTCGCGCGCGGCGCGCAACCGCTTGCGGATGCGCCCGCGCAGTTCCTCGGTGGCGGCCTTGGTAAAGGTCACGATCAGGATCTCCTGCACGCGGCGCGGCGGCACCGGGGGGCCGTCCGCGCCGGCGTGGCCCAGCAGCAGGCGCAGCACGATGCTCGTGATCGTGTACGTCTTGCCGGTGCCGGCGCTGGCTTCGATCAGGCAGCGACCGGCCAGCGGCAGCGTGCAGGGGTCGAGGCGGATCATGGCGCGCCCTCCGCGGCTTCCGCCGCAAGCAGCGGCACGAACACGCGCTGCGCCAGTGCGGCGAATTCCTCGCCGAGCGCGGCCTCGACGTCGGCAAAGGCGCGGGCGATATAGGCGTTGCTGCCCTCGCCCTCGTGCTGGAAGCCGTCCTCGAAGCTCTTGCGCGCCTGCTGCAGCGCGTGTTCCGTATCGTGCTTTTGCAGCAGTTGCACGAATGCCCAGGCGCTCTTCGGGAACAGCGGCAGCGGACGGCGCAGGCCCTCTGCGTGCAGCGCGAGCAGGTCGGCGAGATGCGCGGTCGCCGCCTCCGGCGCCAGCAACGGCAGTTCGACGCGCTCGTCCTCGTGCTGCAGTTCGCTCGGCGCGCAGACCAGCTGTGCCGCGCAGCAGCACAGGTGCGTGATCCAGAACTGCAGCCGCGCCGCGCCGCTGGCCTTCGAGGCGTTCAGCTGGCGCAGCGCGCCGCCGCGCAGGTTCGCCACCGTGCCGTGCAGTCGCGTACCCGCGATATCCAGCGCGAGCTCCGCGCTCGCGGGCTCGAGCCTTGCCCAGTCCTCGGCGGTGGCGACCAGCGCCGCGCTCCGCGCGCGTTGCGCCTCCAGCGCGAACTGTCCGGCCTGGCCGTGCGGCAGCAAGCCGGCCGCGACCTGGCGCGCCGCGCAGGCTTCGGTGTCGCCGCCGGCGAGCGCGGTGGCGAGCATTTCGTCGCGCAGCGCCCAGGCCGTGAGCCCGTCGAGCGCGAAGGGCTCGTTGTCGGTGGCCATCTCCTCGGCTTCCCCGAAGCGCACGCCGAGGCGGATGTTGAAGAACCCCTGGCAGGGATTGCGGAAGAAGCGCAGCAGTTCGGGAAGCGCGAGCTCCTCGACGGCGCGCCCGGGCAAGGCTTCCGGGCAGAAGGGCAGCGGCGCGGCCCCGGCGCGCGCGGCCGGCAGCCATTCGTGGCGATAGCTGAACAGCGTGCCGCCGGCTTCGAAATACGCCGGGTGAAACGGCTTCAGGCGGTGGCGGCGGGTCAGCGCCGCCGAGGCCGGGGAGTCGTCCGGCGCGGCGGCCCAGTGCCGGTCGATGTAGTCGCGCAGCTCCGAGACCGGCACGGCCCGCTCGCGTGCCTCGTTGCTGCGCTCGTCGCGCGCCACGTAGCTGATGTAGAAGCAGTCGCGCGCCGAGAGCAGCGCCTCGAGGAACAGGTAGCGGTCGTCGTCGCGGCGTGACGGGTCCCCGTGGCGCGGCTCGCGCGCCATCAGGTCGAAGGCCGGTGCGAGCGTGTTGCGCGGGAAGGCCTCGGCGTTCATGCCGAGCAGGCACACGACGCGGAACGGGATGCTGCGCAGCGGCGTCAGCTGGCAGAAGTTGATGCCCCCGCGCAGGAACTGGTGCGAGGCCTCGGCGTCGGCCAGCTCCTGCTGCAGCATGTCGAGCAGCACCTCGCGCGTGAGCGTGTCCCGGTAGCCGGCTTCATCGAGCCGTGCGCCGAGTGCGGCGATCGCCGCGTACAGCTCCGCGAGATCCGCGGCGCTCTCGGGCGTATCGGCGTAGAAATCCGCGATCAGCTGGCGCAACAGCGCGATCCAGTCGTCCATCGCGCGCGGTGCGGCGAGCGTGCCGGCGTAGTGGGCGAGCCGCTCGATGAATTCCGCCAACCGGCCGATCTCCTCGATGCTGTCCTGGCCACCGGCCTCGAACGGGGTGGCGCCCTCGAATACCGCGCCTTCGTCGAGCGCGACGCCGAGCAGCATGCGCTCGAGGCCGAAGCGCCAGCTGTTGCGCATGGGGCCGGGCGCACCGGGGGCGCCGCGCCGCCCATCGAGCCCCCAGCGGATGCCGCTGTCGCGCACGCGGGCGCGCACGGACTCGAGCACCTCGGCATCGATGTCGA
>JAKJFB010000187.1:1654-6090 GCA_022705125.1 Pseudomonadota bacterium | reverse complement strand
GTCGGCTCGTCGAGGACGTAGACGGTGCGTCCACTGGAGCGCTTCTGCAGTTCCGCGGCCAGCTTGACTCGCTGCGCCTCGCCGCCGGAGAGCGTCGGGGCCGAGCGCTCCAGCGCGAGGTAGCCCAACCCCACCTGGCGCAGGAAACCGAGGCGCGAGCGCAGCTCGGGCAGGATGTCGCGCGCGATCTCGCGCTCGCGCCCGTCGAGCTTCAGCGTTGCGAAGCAGCGCTCGGCCGCATCCACCGTCATCGCGTTGTAGGCCGCGGGACCGCGGTCCCACAGCCGCACCGCGAGCGCTTCGGGGCGCAGCCGCTGGCCGTGGCAGGCGCCGCAGGGCTGCTCCTGCCCCTGCCACCAGTCGTTCCAGAAATGCTCCTCGCCGCTCTGCTCGGCGTCGAAGCCCTCCATGCGCAGGCCCGTGCCATAGCACGAGGCGCACCAGCCGTGCGCGGAGTTGTACGAGAACAGCCGCGGGTCGAGCTCGGCGAAGCTGCGCTCGCAGCGCGGACAGGAACGCCGCGTCGAGTAGCCCTGCAGTTCGCCGGCACGCGCGCCGCCGAGCGCGAGCACCTGCACCGTGCCGTTGCCGGCCGCGAGCCCCTCCATGATCGCCTCGCGCAGCCGTTTCTCCTCCCGCGCCTTGACGTCTAGCACCGCCAGCGGCAGCTCGATCCAGTGCTCCCTGTAGCGGTCGAGCCGCGGCCAGGGGTCGGTCGGAAGCAGCTCGCCATCCACGCGCAGGTGCGCCTGGCCGCGCCTGGCCGCCGCCTTCGCCAGCTCGGTGTAATAGCCCTTGCGCCCCGCCACCAGCGGCGCGAGCAGCTGCACGCGCTGGCCGCGGAATCCGCGCAGCACGCGCCCGACGATGACCTCCGCCGGCTGTGCGTCGATCGGGATGTCGCAGTCCGGGCAGTACTGGGTGCCGAGCTTCACGAACAGCAGCCGCAGGTAGTGGTGCACCTCGGTCATGGTCGCGACAGTGCTCTTGCGACCGCCGCGGCTGGTGCGCTGCTCGACGGCCACGGCGGGCGGGATGCCGCGGATCGAGTCGACGTCCGGGCGCACCGCCGGCTGCACGAACTGGCGCGCGTAGGCGTTCAGCGATTCGAGGTAACGCCGCTGGCCCTCGGCGAACAGGATGTCGAAGGCCACCGTGCTCTTGCCGCTGCCGCTGATGCCGGTGATCACGGTGAAGGCCTCGCGCGGGATCGCGAGGTCGATGTCCTTCAGGTTGTGCTCGCGCGCGCGGTGGATCTCGATCGCCGCGGCAGGGTGCGTGCGCTGCGCCCGCTTCCCCCGCCCGCGCGGCATGCGTCCGCGCGCCTTGCGGTACTCGGCGAGCGCGACGCCGGTATGGCAGCCCGGCAGCGCGACGATCGCCTCCGGCGTGCCGCAGAACACCAGCTCGCCACCGGCCTCGCCCCCCTCGGGGCCGAGCTCGATCAGCCAGTCGGCGCAATCGATCACGTCGAGGTTGTGCTCGATCACCAGCAGCGAGTTGCCCGCCGCGAGCAGCTTGTCGAAGGCGCCCAGCAGCCGCGCGATATCCTCGAAGTGCAATCCTGTCGTCGGCTCGTCGAACACGAACAGCGAGCCCTTCGCGCCCCTGCGCCGCGCGCCGGCCTCGGCGAGATGGCCGGCCAGCTTCAGGCGCTGCGCCTCGCCGCCGGAGAGCGTCGGCACCGGCTGACCGAGCGCGAGGTAATCGAGCCCCACGTCGACCAGCGGCGCCAGCATCGCGGTCACCTCGGGATGGGCGGCGAACTGCGCGAGCGCCTCGCTCACCGTCATCGCCAGCACCTCGGCGATCGAGCAGCCGCCCTCAAGACGTACTTCGAGCACCTCGGGACGGAAGCGCTTGCCGTCGCATTCCGGGCAACGCAGGTACACGTCGCTCAGGAACTGCATCTCGACGTGCTCGAAGCCGCTGCCGGTGCAGGCCGGGCAGCGTCCGTCGCCGGCGTTGAAGCTGAACATGCCCGCACCGTAGCCGCGCTGCACCGCCAGTGGTGCCTGGGCGAAGAGCTTGCGGATCTCGTCGAACGCGCCCACGTAGCTGGCGGGGTTGGAGCGCGCGCTCTTGCCGATCGGCGACTGGTCGACGAACACCACGTCCTGCAGTTGCGCCAGCCCGCGCAACTCCCGGTGCGCCCCGGGCAGCTCGAGCGGGCGGCCGAGTTGCTGGCGCGCGGCCTGGTACAGCACGTCGCCGATCAGCGTCGACTTGCCCGAACCGCTCACCCCGGTCACGCAGACCAGCGCACCGAGCGGGAAGCGCACATCGATGTGCTTGAGGTTGTTCGCGCTGACGCCGAGCAACTCCAGGCACGGACCCGCCGGGTCCACGGTGCGCCGCTGCGCGCGCTCGACGCGGCGCTCCCCGCGCAGGTAGGCGCCGGTGAGGGAGCCGGCTGCCGCTCCGATCCCGCGCGCCGGGCCGTGGAACACGATGTCGCCGCCCGCCTTGCCCGGGCCGGGGCCCATGTCGATCAGGCGGTCCGCCGCGAGCATGATCTGCGGGTCGTGCTCGACCACCAGCAGCGTATTGCCGGCATCGCGCAGGCGCTCCAGCACCGTGACCACGCGCCCCACGTCGCGCGGGTGCAGCCCGATGCTGGGCTCGTCGAGCACGAACAGGGTGTTGACCAGCGAGCTGCCGAGCGCGGTCGTGAGGTTGATGCGCTGGACCTCGCCGCCGGAGAGCGTGCGCGACTGGCGGTCCAGCGCGAGATAACCCACGCCCACCTCGACCAGGAAACGCAGGCGCGAGCGGATCTCCGCGAGCACCATCGCGCTGGCTTCGTCGTCGAGCGCCGGCAGCCGCAGGCCATCGACGAAGGCGAGCGCGCGGCTCACCGGCAGCTTCGAGAAAGCGTGGAAATCGAGCCCGCGTTCCCCACCGGCAGCGCTGGCGATGCGCCACAGCAGTGCGTCGGGCTTCAGGCGCGCGCCGTGGCAGGCGCTGCAGAGCTCGTAGCTGCGGTACTTCGACAGCAGCACGCGGATGTGCATCTTGTAGCTCTTCGATTCGAGCCACGCGAAGAAGCGCCGCGCGCCGTACCACACGCCGGTGTCGATCTCGCCCTCGCCCTCCACCACCCAGTCGCGCTGCGCCGGCGCGAGATCGTGCCACGGCACATCGAGCGGGATGCCGCGCTTCTTCGCGTAGCGCTCCATGTCCTGCTGGCATTCGCGAAAGCTCTCGGTCTGCCACGGCTTGATCGCGCCCTTGCGCAGGCTCAACGCGGGATCGGGCACCACCAGGCGGTAGTCGATGCCGATCGAGCGTCCGAAGCCGCGGCAGGTATCGCAGGCCCCGAGCGGCGAGTTGAAAGAGAAGGCGCCCGGCGTGGCCTCGGCGTAGGCGATGTCGCACTGCGCGCAGTGCAGCATGTTCGAGAAGCGCAGCTCGCGCGCGGGCTCGCCGGCGGCGACCGCGAGCTTGCCGCGCCCGAGGCGGAACGCCGTCTCCAGGCTCTCGGTGAGCCGCGAGCGGTTCTCCTCGCGCAGCCGCAGGCGATCCTGCACCACCGCGAGCATGCCGGCGCCGGCCTCGCTCACGCGCGTGTAGCCCTGCGCCGCGAGCATCTGCGTCATCTGCGCGGCGTCCATGCCGGGCAGCAGCTCGACGCGAAAGCTCACCGTGGCGGCCTGTTCGGCCAGCGTCGGGTCGGTGAGCAGCATCCGGGCCACGGCATCGGCGCTGTCGGCGCTCACCGCAGCGTCGCAGCCGCGGCAGTGCAGCGTCGCCACACGCGCGTACAGCAGCTTCAGGTAATCGTTGAGCTCGGTCATCGTGCCCACGGTAGAGCGCGAGGTGCGCACCGGGTTGCTCTGCTCGATGGCGATCGCGGGCGGGATGCCGCGGATCGCGTCGACCTGCGGCTTGTCCATGCGCTCGAGGAACTGCCGCGCATAGGGCGAGAAGGTCTCGACGTAGCGGCGCTGGCCCTCGGCGTAGATGGTGTCGAAGGCCAGCGAGGACTTGCCCGATCCGCTCACCCCCGTGATCACCGTGAGTTCCCCGAGCGCAAGCTCGAGGCTGAGGTTGCGCAGGTTGTTCTGGCGCGCGCCTTCGATGCTGATGCTGTCTTCCACGTCGTGCCCGTAATCCGGTGATGTCGCAGGGGGAATGCGAGCGGCATCTTCGCCGAGCCGCGGGAAGCATTGCAACGGCCGCCACCGACGCTTGACCCCGGTCAAGGAAAGGGCAACCGGTGCTTCAAAACCGCTGACGCAGCCGGTAAGTTCCGGGCGGTCGCACACGCGGGCACCAGCGGAGAGCAAGCAGCATGAACAACAGCCGGCGCAGGATCGTGATCATGGGTGCGGCCGGACGCGATTTCCATAATTTCCTGCAGGTGTTCCGCGACGATGGCAACGTCGAGGTGGTGGCGTTCACCGCGGCGCAGATCCCGGGCATCGCCGGACGAC
>JAKJFB010000187.1:1311-1595 GCA_022705125.1 Pseudomonadota bacterium | reverse complement strand
GCTTCCCCGCCTCGCTCGCCGGCAGCGCCTACCCCGAGGGCATCGCCATCGTCGACGAGCAGTTCCTGGAGCAGCTGGTCAGCGAGCACGGCGTCGACGAGGTGGTGTTTTCCTACAGCGACATCAGCCACCTCGCGGTGATGCACCAGGCCTCGCGCGTGCTCGCCAGCGGCGCGAGCTTCGCGCTGCTCGGTCCCGCGCGAACCATGCTGCGCTCGAGGCGCCCGGTGATCGCGGTCTCAGCGGTGCGTACCGGGTGCGGCAAGTCGCAGGTCGCGCGCTGG
>JAKJFB010000187.1:0-1283 GCA_022705125.1 Pseudomonadota bacterium | reverse complement strand
ACGCGGCGGGCCTGAAGAGCGCCGTGATCCGCCATCCGATGCCCTACGGCGACCTCGAGGCCCAGCGCGTGCAGCGCTTCGCCTCGCGCGCCGACCTGCAGCGCGCTGACTGCACCATCGAGGAGCGCGAGGAATACGAACCGCACATCGAGCGCGGCGCGACGGTATTCGCGGGCGTGGATTACGCCGCCGTGCTGGCCGAGGCCGAGCGCGAGGCCGAGGTGATCGTCTGGGACGGCGGCAACAACGACTTCCCGTTCGTGCGCCCGCAACTGCACATCGTGCTGCTCGACCCGATGCGCGCCGGCGACGAGGCCACGCACCACCCCGGCGAGGCCGTGCTGCGCATGGCCGACATCGCGCTGATCGCCAAGTCCGACACCGCCACGCCCGCGCAGATCGCGCAGCTCATCGACAGCGTGCAGGCGCTGAATCCGCGCGCGACGATCCTGCGCGGCGCGTCACCGGTGACGCTCGAGGGCGCCGCGACGCTCGCCGGCAAGCGCGTGCTGGTGATCGAGGACGGCCCCACGATCACGCACGGCGGCATGGCGCACGGCGCGGGCTGGCGCGCGGCCAGCGATGCCGGCGCCCTGATCGTGGACCCGCGCCGATGGGCCGGCCCGGAGTTGCAGGAGACCTACCGGCGCTACCCCCACATCGGACCGGTACTGCCCGCGCTCGGCTATTACGCCGCGCAGATCGAGGCGCTGCGCGACTGCATCGACGCCTGCGATGCCGATGCCGTGGTGAGCGGCACGCCGATCGACCTCGCGGCGCTGCTCGGCGTGAACAAACCGGTGCTGCGCGCGCGCTACGAGTTCTCCGACCTCGAGAGCCCCGGGCTCGCGGGGGCGCTGCGCGAATTCCTGCGCGAGCACGGCCCTGGTCAAAGCAGCCGGCCGCTACCTTGCCCCCCCGTAGCTCCGCATTCATGCGGACAATTGTCCGGCTGAAGAGGGTGTCGTAAAACTATCCGTGCTCTGGATAGCTGCCTGACAATCCCGCGCATCGCGGGCCCCTCGCCGTGGTGGAAACCCGCGAAATGGCGGGCAGCACAGCCAGCGACGCACCAGGCCGCTCGCTCGCAACCTGATGGCTCTTGCGACACCCTCTGAATCCGGACCTACGCGGAGGCGATGCAGTTGGCTGCCACGTAGCCGAAGACCATCGCCGGTCCCAGCGTCGAGCCGGAGGCCGGATAGGTGGTGCCGGTGACCGGCGAGGAGCAATTGCCGATGGCGAAGAGACCCTCGATCACGCTGCCGTCCTCGCGCAGCACG
>JAKJFB010000186.1:400-6091 GCA_022705125.1 Pseudomonadota bacterium | reverse complement strand
CCCGCCGTGATGCAGCCACCCTCGACGATCGTCTTCAGGCTGGCGAGCCCCTCGAGCTTCGTGTCGGCGCGGTTGCCTTCGTCGAGCGCAAGCGTCACGTCCTTGTGGCTGATCTCGCCGGTGGCCTTGTCCTTCATCTCCACCGAGGCCGTCACCGGGATGATCTCGTCGGCGAACAGGCCGGCCGCCTGCGCGGCGGCGGTGCGCTGCTGGCTCTGCAGCGAGTACTCATCCTGCTGCTCGCGCGTGACGCCGTAGCGCTTGGCCACCACTTCGGCGGTATGCAGCATCGGCATGTAGATGTGCTCGTGCAGCGCCTTCAGTTTCGGGTCTATGCGGCGGTACACGTTCTGGTGCTCGTTCTGCACCAGGCTGATCTGCTCCAGTCCGCCGCCCACCGCGACGCGCATGCCGTCGTGCAGGATCTGCTTGGCGGCCGTGGCGATCGCCATCAGGCCCGAGGAGCACTGGCGGTCCATGGTCATGCCGCTCACCGTGACCGGCAGGCCGGCGGCCAGGGCGGCCATGCGCCCGATGTTCAGGCTGGTGGTGCCCTGCGGCATCGCGCAACCCATGATCACGTCGTCGATCTCGGCCGGGTCCACGCCCGCGCGCTCGACGGCGGCGCGGATCGCGAGCCCCCCCATCGTGGGCGCCTCGGTGTTGTTGAACAGGCCGCGATAGGCCTTGCCGATCGGCGTGCGGGCGGTGGATACGATGACTGCGTCTGACATTTTCCTGACTCTCCTGCGCGTTGTAAGGATCTGCCGCCGCACCAGCGCGAGGGAGCGGCGGCGGGCATCAAAGCTCGATGCCCAGCGCCTTGGCGGCTGCGCCCACGAACTTCAAACTCTGCTGGAAACCCTGCGTGAACTCCTGTTCGCCGTCGCGATTCTCGATGGCGGCGAGCCCTGCCAGCACATTTTCCGGTGTCTGCGCCTCCGGCGCCAGATAGATGCCGGGGGTTTCGTAAATATGGACGCTCGCGTAACCGCCGGCACCGGCCGCCAGGATCATGCGGTTGGGCGCCTGCTCGGCGCAGAGCAGCAGCACGCCGGCGGTCACGGCCTCGGGCGTCAGCAGTTCGAAGGCGCGCTGATCCATCAGCCCCTCGGTCATGCGCGTGCCCGCTGCCGGGGCGACCGCGTTGACGCGGATGCCGTATTTCTCGCCTTCCTGCACCAGCGTGTTCATGAGCCCGACCACGGCCATTTTCGCCGCGCCATAGTTGCCCTGCCCGAAATTGCCGTAGAGCCCGCTGGAGGAGGTGGTCATCACGATGCGCCCGTACTGCTGCGCGCGCATGATCTCCCATACGGCCCGGGTGCAGTGAACCGTGCCCATCAGGTGCACGTCGACGACGGCGCGGAAGTCCCCGATCTCCATCTTCGAGAAGCTCTTGTCGCGCAGTATGCCGGCGTTGTTCACCAGGATGTCGACGCGGCCCCAGGCATCCATGGCCTGGCGCACCATCGCCTGCACCTCGGCCCAGTCGGCCACGTTGGCGCCGTTGGTGATCGCCTCGCCGCCGGCGGCGCGGATTTCCGCTGCCACGCTATCGGCCGCGGCGCTGGAGCGCCCGCTGCCGTCGCGCGCCCCGCCGAGATCGTTGACCACCACCTTCGCGCCGCGCGCCGCGAGACCCAGCGCGTGCGCGCGCCCGATCCCGGCGCCCGCGCCGGTCACTATCGCGACCTTGCCGTCGTAACGGATGTCCATGTCTCTCTCCTGGCGTCTTGTCAGTTATCGCGCTGGCGGGCTCGCACACATCTTAGCCGTATGCACCAACTGCCTGCCCACAGGCATGCGGGCCTACGGGCGTACCATCACCATCGTGAGCCATTCGGCGATCAGCGCCGGCTTGCTCTCGTTCTCGATCTCGACCGTGATCTCCTGCTTGACCAGGAACTGGTTCGGCACCTTTTCCTGCACGTCGAGCAGTTTCGCGCGCGTCCGTACCCGGCTGTTCACCTTCACCGGCGCGAGGAAGCGGATCTTGTCGAAGCCGTAGTTGAGGCCCATCACCGCGTCCTGCATGCCGCCGCCGATGTCCTCCATCATGCGCGGCAGCAGCGACAGCGTGAGAAAGCCGTGCGCGATGGTGCCGCCGAAGGGCGTGGCCGCCGCGCGCTCGGGGTCGACGTGGATGAACTGGTGGTCCTCGGTGGTGTCGGCGAAGGCGTTCACGCGCGCCTGCTCGATGCGGATCCAGTCGGAGACGCCGAGTTCGCTGCCGATCAACGAACGCACGTTGTCCTTGTTCATCGTCACTGCCATGTCGAAACTCCTCTGTCGTGTCGAATTCGATCAGCGAAAGCGCGCGAGCTCGCGCCGCGCCACCACCATGCGGTGCACCGCGTCGGGCCCGTCGGCGAAGCGCAGCGTGCGCGCGCCCATGTACATGCCCGCGAGCGGCGTGTCCTGCGAGATGCCCAGCCCGCCGTGCATCTGGATCGCCTCGTCGATGACCTTCAGCGCCACCGTGGGAGCGACGGTCTTGATCATCGAGATCCAGTGCTGCGACTGCTGCACGCCCTCGGTGTCCATGTTCCACGCGGTCTTCAGGCACAGCAACCGCGCCATCTCGATGTCCATGCGCGCGTTGGCGATGATGTCGTAGTTGCCGCCGAGCTTCACCAGCGGCTTGCCGAAGGCCGTGCGCGAGAGCCCGCGCCGGCACATCAGTTCCAGCGCCTTCTCGGCCATTCCGATCGCGCGCATGCAGTGGTGGATGCGCCCCGGCCCGAGGCGGCCCTGCGCGACCTCGAAGCCGCGCCCCTCGCCGGCGATGATGTTGGCCTTCGGCACGCGCACGTCGGTGAAACGCATGTGCATGTGGCCGTGGGGCGCATCGTCCGTGGCGAAAACCATCATCGGGCGCAGTACCTCGACGCCCGGCGTGTCCATGGGCACCAGGATCTGCGAGTGCTGCGCGTGGCGCGGCGCCCCGGGGCTGCTCTTCACCATCACGATGAGGATCCGGCAACGCGGATCGCCGGCGCCCGATATCCAGATCTTCTCGCCGTTCAGCACCCATTCGTCGCCATCGGGCACCGCGCTCATGCTGATGTTGGTCGCGTCCGACGAGGCGCTGTCGGGTTCGGTCATCACGTAGGCC
Organism: Pseudomonadota bacterium; assembly: GCA_022705125.1. Next base: position 2,973 of record JAKJFB010000186.1, on the reverse strand, counting down.
GAGCGGATCTCGCCCGCCAGCAACGGCGTCAGCCAGCGCGCTTTCTGCGCCGCGCTGCCGAAGTGGTAAAGCACTTCCATGTTGCCGGTGTCCGGCGCGCTGCAGTTGAACACCTCCGGCGCCAGGTGCGACTTGCCGGTTTCCTCGGCGATGTAGGCGTACTCCACGGTCGTGAGCCCGTGGCCCCCGTCGTGCTCCGTGAGGAAGAAGTTCCACAGCCCGCGCGAGCGCGCCCTGGCCTTCAATCCCTCGAGGATCTCGATCTGGCGCGGCGTGAAGGCCCAGCGATCGCCCGTGTCGATTCCGGCCAGGAACTCGTGCTCCAGCGGCAGGATCTCGCTGTCGATGAAGCCCCTGACCTCGTCGAGGATGGGTCGCAAGCGCGCGCTGATGCCGATGTCCATGCCCGTGCCGCTCCTGGTGTGCCGTGCCGCGCTCAGTAGCCGTTGAGCGCGGCGTAGCGATCGGTGTGGTAGTAGCTGTCGCCGAAGATCTGGCGCAACGCGCCGGCGCGCTTCATGAAGAAGCCGATCTCGAATTCGTCGGTCATGCCGATTCCCCCGTGCAGCTGCACGGCCTCGTTGACCGCCAGCATCGCGGTGTCGCCGGCCTTGACCTTGGCCAGGCTGGCGAAAGGCGCCAGCGCGGTGTCGGGCTCGTCGATCGCGCGCAGCGCGCGCAGCACCGCCGATCGCGCCAGCTCCAGCTCGCAGAACAGCTGCGCCGCGCGGTGCTGCAGCGCCTGGAACTCGCCGATGATGCGGCCGAACTGCTTGCGCTCCTGAGGTAATCAACGGTGCGCGCGAGCGCCTCGCCCGCCACACCCAGCATTTCCGCCGCCAGGCAGATGCGGCCGATGTCGAGTGTGCGCTCCAGCGCGTTCCAGCCCTGGTGCAGCGCGCCGAGCAGCTCGCCGCGCGCGTCGCAGAAGCGCACGATCGCCGCATTGCGGCTGTCGACCATCACGGTGCGCTCGATGGCAACCCCCGCGCTGCCGGCCTCGACCAGGAACAGGCTGATCCCGTGGGTCTCGCCGGGCGCGCCACGGCTGCGCGCGGCCACGACGAGCGTGTCGGCGACGTGGCCATCGAGCACCAGGATCTTCTCGCCCAAGAGCCGGAAAGCATCGCCGTTGGCACGCGCGACCAACGCGATACCCGCCGGGTCGTGGCGCGCGGACTCATCGAGCGCGAGCGCGCACAGCCGTCGCCCCGCGGCGATCGCCGGCAGCAGTACCTGTTTCTGTGCCTGCGTCCCGGCCTCGCGGATCAGCGTGGCGCCGAGGATCGCAGTCGCGAACAGCGGCGAGGCCGCGAGCCTGCGCCCGGCCTGCTCGCAGAGTATGCCGGCACCGGTGTGGGCGAAGCCGAGTCCGCCGAATTCTTCCGGCACCAGCATGCCCGCCCAGCCCAGCGCGGCCATCTCGCGCCAGAGCTCGCGCGAAAAGCCGTCGGCGTCGCGCGTATCGCGCAGCCCGCGCAGCACCGCGGGCGAGGCATTCTGCTGCAGGAAACCGCGCGCGGCCTCGGCGAGCATCCGTTCGTCGTCGTTGTAGACCAGGGACATGTTCGCTCCTTCGCGCGCCGATCCGGCCGTGCTCAGCCGGGCAGGCCGAGGATGCGCCTGGCGATGATGTTGAGCTGGATCTCGGAGGTCCCGCCCTCGATCGAGTTGCCCTTGCTGCGCAGCCAGCTGCGCGGCACGAAGCCCTCGGCGAAGCGCTCGCCCTCCCAGCCGAGCCCGTCGGCGCCGTGGATGGCCATCAACAGTTCCTGGCGCTTCTTGTTGAGCTCGGTGCCGTAATACTTCAGCAGCGAGGATGCCGCGCCGGTGCCGACGCCGGCCTTCGCCTCGTCCTGCACGCGCCCGAGCGTGAGCCGGAATGCCTCGGCATCGATCGAGTGGCGCGCCAGATCGTGACGCAGACCCGCATCGGCGAGGCGTCCGTCGCGCAGGCCGATGCGCTGCACCGCGATCCCGGCCGGCGCGGCCTGCCCGGGGGCGCCGACGCCGAACAGTCCGCTGATCATCTCGCGCTCGTGCGTCAGCAGGTACTTGGCGATGTCCCAGCCCTTGTTCAGCTCGCCGACCAGGTTTTCCTTCGGCACGCGCACGTTGTCGAAGAAGGTCTCGCAGAACGGCGAGTTGCCGCTGATCAGCCGGATCGGCCGGGTGCTGACGCCGGGCGTCTCCATGTCGAACAGCAGGAAACTGATGCCGGCGTGCTTCGGCGCCTCGACGTCGGTGCGCACCAGGCAGAAGATCCAGTCGGCCTGGTCGGCGTAGGAGGTCCAGACCTTCTGCCCGTTGACGAGGAAGTGATCGCCCCGATCCTCGGCCCGGGTCTGCAGGCCGGCAAGATCGGAGCCCGCGTTCGGTTCGCTGTAGCCCTGGCACCAGCGGATCTCGCCGCGCACGATCGGCGGCAGGAAGCGCTGCTTCTGCTCCTCGCTGCCATAGCGCAGCAGCGCCGGCCCCAGCATCGAGATCCCGAAGCTCTCGAGCGGCGCGCGTGCCTGCAGGCGCGCGAGTTCCTCGCCCAGGATCTTCGCCTCGGCCTTGTCGAGACCACC
>JAKJFB010000186.1:0-390 GCA_022705125.1 Pseudomonadota bacterium | reverse complement strand
CCCCCCCCGCCATGGGCTCGCGGCCATTGCGGCGCGGTCCAGCCGCGCGCGGCCATGCGCTCCAGCCACAGGCGCTGCTCCTCGCTGGCGAACACCCACTTGCGCCCGCCCCAGCAGCTCTCGGTGCCGGAGGCCGCTGCACCGCGCATCGAGGCCGGGCAGTTCTGCTCCAGCCAGGCACGGGTTTCGCTCCTGAATTCGTCGAGGTTGCCCATCGTTTTGCCGCCCCTGTCCTGCTTGCGGTGGCGCGAGGCGCCAACGTTATCACCAATGGCGCCGGTGGTACCATGCCGCCCCGAGACACGGCAATTATCCGAATCGCCCCGGGAGTGACGGTGAGCAACGACCTGCAGCATCTGCTCGACAACCTGCACGTGGAGCAGATAGACA
>JAKJFB010000185.1 GCA_022705125.1 Pseudomonadota bacterium | reverse complement strand
ATCCGCCGGCCGCCGTTCGGTGACGACGCCGAGCACTTCCGGGATCATGTCGCCGGCGCGGCGCACGATCACCGTATCGCCGACGCAGATGCCGCCCTTGCGCTCGACCTCGTCGGCGTTGTGCAGCGTCGCGTTGGTCACCGTCACGCCGCCGACGAAGACCGGTGCCAGTCGCGCCACTGGCGTGATCGCGCCGGTACGGCCGACCTGCACCTCGATGTCGAGCAGCGTCGTCAGCGCCTCCTCGGCCGGATACTTGTGCGCCACCGCCCAGCGCGGCTCGCGCGTCACGAAACCGAGTTGTGCCTGCAGCGCCAGCGAATTGACCTTGTACACGACGCCATCGATGTCGAAGGGCAGCGTCGCGCGCCTGGCGGCGATTGCCGCGTGAAAATCGGCCAGGGCCTGCGCACCTTGCAGAACTGCACGCTCGGCGCAGACCGGAAAGCCGAACGACGCCAGCGCATCGAGCACGCCGGCGTGGGTCGCCGGCAGGTTCCAGCCCTGAACATCCCCCAGCCCGTAGGCGAAGAACGACAGCGGCCTGCTGGCGGCAATGCGGGAATCGAGCTGCCGGATGCTGCCGGCAGCGCCGTTGCGGGGATTGACGAGTGTCTTTTCGCCAGCGGCGGCGGCGCGCGCGTTGAAGCGCTCGAAATCGGCACGCCTCATGTAGATCTCGCCGCGCACCTCAAGCACGGCCGGTGCATCACCTTGCAGCCGCAGCGGTATCTGGCCGACCGTACGCACATTGGCGGTCACATCCTCGCCAACTTCGCCGTCGCCACGCGTCGCGGCACGCGCCAGCACGCCGCTCTCGTAGCGCAGGCTGATCGCCAGTCCGTCGAATTTCAGCTCGGCCGCGTACTCAACCGGCGGTGCATTCTCATCGAGCTTCAGCTCCCGGCGGACGCGCGCATCGAAGGCGAAGGCGCCACTGGCTTCGGTATCCGTTTCGGTACGGATCGACAGCATCGGTACGACATGGCGCACCGGCGCGAAGGCGTCCAGCGCCTTGCCACCGACGCGCTGCGTCGGCGAATCGGCCGTCAGCAGTTCGGGATGGCGCGCCTCGATTTCCTGCAACTCGCGAAACAGGCGGTCGTACTCGGCATCCGGCACCAGCGGCGCATCGAGCACGTAGTAATGGTGGTTGAGCCGCTCGATTTCCTCGCGCAAGGCGCGCGCGCGATCGAAGTCCTGCGCCGACGCGAACAGCATCAGGAAAAGAGGCGCAGGGCCAGCGGGCCGCCAGCGGGAATGCCACGCGCAGCGAGCTGCGATTGATATTGGGCGATCTGGCGACGGAACGGCTCCAGCATCGCCTCGGTCAGCGGCCGGCGGTTGTCGTCGACCAGCACGCCACCGAGCACGTCTGCCATGCGCCGCGCAAGATCCAGCATCTGCGCGAAGACGCGGTCGCCGTGCGTGACGCAGGCCACGTCGAGCGTAAACGCCAGGCCGTGCGTACTCATCGTGCGCATCGACTCCGCCGAGAAGCCAGCCGATTCCTGGTTGGATAGCGTATAGAGCAGGCGCCCGTCATCGTCGCAGCGGGCGAAACGTCCGGAGGCGTCGAGCACCATGCCCGCCGCTTCGGCCAGGGCACGGATCTTGGTCCCCGGGAACACCATGCCCTTGCTGATCAGGTTGAGGCCGATCTGGATGTCGACATTGGCACAGAACTGGTCGAGCGCAATCGCGGCAGAAAGCGCCGGCTCGCCGGGCGGCAACTCGAGCGCCGCCAGTTCGTCTTCGGCAAGCCCCTGCATGGCGCCCTGGAAGGTCAGCAGATCGGCTTCGCCGAGCGGGCCGCGGCGGTCCGCCAGCAGCAGGCCGACGCGCAGTCGGCGATATTCGGCATCGGAGGACGGTTCAAGCTGCTCCCACTTGCCGATGCGCTCATTGAAACCGGCCCAGGTCACCGGCTTCGCGACGCGCCCCAGCAGTTCGCTCTGGGCGCCGAGGAGTTGCGCTCCGGACAGCGGCGACATCAGTTCGAGGCGCGCCACGTAGTCGATCGCTGCCGACACCAGGATGGCGGGCACGCCCTCCTCGTCGGTGACGCCGGCCAGGGCCGACGAAGGCTCAGCCACGCGTGCAGGGGCAGGAGACTCCGCCGGCGCGGCCGGCACCAGCGGAACCGGGGCAGGCGCTTCGGTGGTTTCGAGCACTTCAACCGTCTCGGTAAGTACCGGCTCGTCAAGGGAAGGCTCGTCACGCAGCGTCGGCTCCTGGCGCACATTGCGAGGCAACGGCGCCTCCGGCTCAGGCGACAGGACGGGTTCCGTCGGTTCCACAGGCTGCGGCGCCTCGTACCTCGCCACTTCCTGCGCACCGAAATGCCCCGCCAGCAGCACATCGCCATGGTCGCGCTTCAACAGCTGTTCGGCGACCTTGCGATGGCGGCGCTCCTGCCACTTGTTGTAGCCGACAACGCCGACAACGGCCGCGGCACCGAGCCCGATCAGGCCGAGCTGGAGATCGTTCATGCCACCTGCTCCCGCATGCGCAGGGCCTCGTCGATATCCACCTCGACGATGCGCGAGACGCCGGACTCCTGCATCGTCACGCCGACCAGCTGCTTGGCCATTTCCATCGCGATCTTGTTGTGGCTGATGAAGAGGAACTGCGTGTTCGCCGACATGCGCTCGACCATCTTGCAGAAGCGCTCGGTGTTGCTGTCGTCGAGCGGCGCATCGACCTCGTCGAGCAGGCAGAACGGCGCCGGATTGAGCTGGAACATCGCGAACACCAGCGCAATCGCCGTCAGCGCCTTCTCGCCGCCGGAGAGGAGATGGATCGAGCTATTCTTCTTGCCCGGCGGCTGCGCCATGACCTGCACGCCGGCGTCGAGGATCTCGTCGCCGGTCATGATCAGCCGGGCCTCGCCGCCGCCGAAGAGGGTCGGGAACAGCTCGCCGAAGTGACGATTGACGGTGTCGTAGGTCGTCTGCAGCAGATCGCGTGTCTCGCGGTCGATGCGGCGGATGGCGCTTTCCAGGATCTCCAGCGCTTCCGAGAGGTCGGCGGCCTGTGCGTCAAGGTAGCCCTTGCGCTCCCTGGCCGACTCCAGCTCCTCGAGGGCCGCGAGGTTGACCGCACCAAGGGCCTCGATCTGGCGCTGCAACGAAGTGATCTGCCCCTGCAGCGGCGCCGGCTTGGCGCCTTCCAGCAGCGGCGTCAGCGCCTCCTCGTCGGCTTGCGCCTCGAGCAGCAGCAAGGCCAGCTGCTCGACGTTCATGGCGGCCGCCTGTTCCTTCAGGCGCAGCTCGCCGATGCGGTCGCGCAGCGGATTCAGGCCCTGCTCGATCTTCAGGCGGTCTTCTTCCAGCCCGCGCAACCCGGCCGTGGCGGACTCCAGCGCATCGCGCATGCCGGCAAGTGCCTGCTCGCGGATGACACGCTGCTCGAGCGCCTCCTGCAGCCGGGGGACGATTTCCTCGGGGTCGAGGTTGCCGGCGCTGTCGGCGCAGCGCGCCAGATCCTCGGCGACGCGCACCAGCTGCTGCTTCGCCAGCTCGCGACCGCCAGCAATCTCATCCAGCTTGGTCGCGCATTCGCGCTGCGAGAACTGCGCCTCGCGCAACTCGCGCTCGGCCACCGCCACCTGCTCACGCTCGTCGCGCAGGCTGCGTTCGGCCGCTTCCAGCTTGCCCTTGAGTTCGCCCAGCAGGTTCTGGCGCTCCGCTACCGCCTCGCGCTGCACGACCATGGCGTCCTCGGCGGTCAGCACGCGTTCGCGCTCGGCTTCCTCTTCCGCCACCAGCTCCGCCACGGCCTCGTTGATCTGGGCCATGCGGTCCTGATAGCGCTCCATGATCTGCGTCAGTTTGAGCACTTCGAGCTGCACGGCATGGGCACGTTCCTGATGCTGTTCGAGCGTCTGCCGCGCCTGGTCGACCTCGGCCTTGGCCGCCGCGAGCAACTCGTCGACCTCGGTGACTCGGGCTTCCTGCGCCTCGACCGCCGCCTGACGCTCGGCAATGACGCCTTCGAGCGACTCGATCTCGCGCTGGCGCTCGAGGAAGCCATGTTCGGCGGCATCCGGCGCGAACAGCGTCACGCTATGCGGACCGACGATGTCGCCGGTCTTGGTGACCAGCACCTGACCGTCGGCCAGCGACTCGCGCTGCGCCAGTGCCGCCGGCAGCGATTCCGCGACGCGTACGCCGCGCAGCCACTCGCCGAGTGGCGCGGCTATGCTGTCGTCGTTGCAGCGGATCTTTGCCAGCAGGCTGTCGGCTGCAGGCGCGGCGGCCGCCGCCTTTGCGCCGGACAGCAGTACGGTGACCTTGGCGCCCGGCCGATCGCCGGCCCAGGCCGCCACGTTGGCATCGCCGGCCTCGACCGCCGACAGGCGCTCGCGCAGCACGGCCTCGACGGCGTCTTCCCAGCCCGCCTCGACGTGAATGCGCTTCCACAGCGGCTGGCGCGTCGAAAGTTCGTGGCGCTGCAGCCATTCGCCGATCTTCGAGCCGCTCTGCATGCGCTTCTGCAACTGCTCCAGCGCGCTCCGGCGGGCCTCGGCCTCACCGCGCGCCTGCTGCGCCTTGTGCACGTCCTGCTGGATCTCGCGGCGGCGCGTTTCCAGTTCGGGCAGGCGCTGCTGCGTGGCCATGACACGTTCCTGCGCCGCGGCGACGTTTTCGTGCAGCGACTCGTGCTCGGCCTCCTTGAGGGCGATCTCTTCCTCGTCCGGCTTCACCAGCGACGCGGCTTCCTGCTCCAGGCGCTCGCGCCGGCTGCCGACGTTGAACAGCGTGCGCTCGGCGTTGGCCTTGTGCGCTTCCTCGACACGCAGCTTCTGCTCGGCTTCGGCGACGGCGGCACGCTGGGCGTTGACCGCCTCCTGTGCGGCGCCCTGCGCCTCCTCGACCAGCGGCAGGCGTTCCTGCTGGGCTTCCAGGCGCATCTCGGCCTGTTCGGCACGCTCGTCGGCGAGGCCGGAGAGCTCGCGCCAGCGGCGCTCGTCGCCGTCGGCCTTCTCCAGCTGCGTCTGCCACTGCTGCTGCTCGGCCTTGAGCTGGACGACACGCTGCTCGAGATCCTGCTGCGCCTCGCGGCGATGGCGGAGTTCGGTTTCCAGCCGTGCCACCTCGGCATTGGCGGCGAACAGTTCGCTCTGCGCGTTGTGCACCCCGTCGGAGGAGCCGAAATGCTGCTCGCGGGCCGCTTCCAGCTTCGCCTCGATCTCGCGCAGGCCGGCGTTCTGGCCTTCGAGCTCGTTCGTGGCGCGCTCGACATCGCGCTGGGCGCGTTCGCGCTCCGCCTGCGCCTCGTTGCGCTTGAGCAGCCACAGCAGCTGCTGCTTCTTCGTCAGTTCGTTGTTGAATTCGTGGTACTGGCGGGCGACCGCGGCCTGCGCCTCGAGGCGCTCCATCTGGGCGCCGAGTTCGACGCGGATGTCCTCGATGCGGGTCAGGTTCTCGCGCGTGTCGGCGATGCGACCCTCGGTTTCCTTGCGCCGCTCCTTGTAGCGGGTAACGCCGGCGGCTTCCTCGAGGAAGACGCGCAGCTCGTCCGGCTTCGCCTCGATGATGCGCGAGATCATGCCCTGGCCGATGATGGCGTAGGCGCGCGGGCCGAGGCCGGTGCCGAGGAACAGGTCGGTGATGTCCTTGCGGCGCACCTGCAGGTTGTTGATGTAGTACTCGGACTGGCCGTTGCGCGACAGCATGCGCTTGACCGAGAGCTCGGCGTACTGCGACCACTGCCCGGCAGCACGGCCGAGCGAATTGTCGAAGACCAGCTCCACGGCGGCACGCGCCACCGGCTTGCGCTGGCCGGAGCCGTTGAAGATCACGTCCTGCATCGATTCGCCGCGCAGTTCGGAGGCTTTCGATTCGCCGAGCACCCAGCGCACCGCGTCCATCACGTTGGATTTTCCGCAGCCGTTGGGGCCGACGACGCCGACCAGCTGCCCCGGCAGGGCGATGGTGGTGGGGTCGACGAAGGATTTGAAACCGGCGAGTTTGAGCTTTGTCAGGCGCATGTCGGGAATCTTGGTTGTTTTCTGGGTCAGGCGCCCCGAAACGAGGGGCTATAATATCACTTCTGCATCCCCTTTTTGGACCCTCAAAGCATGCCCAGCCTGCCTTCCAAGACGCTCGAAACCTTCCC
>JAKJFB010000184.1 GCA_022705125.1 Pseudomonadota bacterium | reverse complement strand
GGGTGCGCCACGTGGTAGCGGCAGCCACCCAGGCTGCGCCGCAGCCAGCGGTCGGTGATGTCGAAGGTCAGCGGCGCATGGCTGGCAATGGTGGGGTGCAGCGCCGACGGCGGCTGCCAGGCGCGGTAGCGCACGCCGGCGACGCATTCGCCGTGCCGCCCCGTCGAGTGCAGCGGCACCTGCCGACCGTTGCAGGCCAGCACGTGACGGCCGGCGGTCATCCCCGAGACCTTGACCTGCAGCCGTTCGATCGAGGAATCGACATAGCGCGCGGTGCCGAAGCTGCCGATCTCCTCTCCCAGCACGTGCCAGGGCTCGATGGCCCAGCGCAGTTCGAGATGGATATCGTCGAGCTCCAGGCGGCCGTAGTGGGGAAAGCGGAATTCCTCGAAGGGCAACAGCCACTCGATGTCGAAGGGGTAGCCCTCGTCGTTCAGCTCGCGCACCACGTCGCGGATATCGCTCCAGACGTAATGGGGCAGCATGAAGCGGTCGTGCAGCGCGGTGCCCCAGCGCACCAGCGGCTTGCGGTAGGGCTTGTTCCAGAAGCGCGCCACCAGCGCGCGCAGCAACAGCATCTGCACCAGCGACATGCGCGCATGCGGCGGCATCTCGAAGCCGCGGAATTCCAGCAGGCCCTGGCGGCCGCTGGCCGTGCCGGGGGCGTAGAGCTTGTCGATGCAGAACTCCGAGCGGTGCGTGTTGCCGGTGATGTCCACCAGGAGGTTGTGCATCAGCCGGTCCACCAGCCACGGCTGCTGCACCAGCCCCTCGGGCATCTGCTGGAACGCGATCTCCAGCTCGTAGAGCGTCTCGTTGCGGCCCTCGTCGACCCGTGGCGCCTGGCTCGTGGGGCCGATGAACATGCCCGAGAACAGGTAGGACAGCCCCGGATGATGCTGCCAGTAGGTGACCAGGCTGCGGATCAGGTCGGGCCGGCGCAGCAGCGGGCTGTCGGCGGGCGTGGCGCCTCCCAGGGTCACGTGGTTGCCGCCGCCGGTGCCGGTGTGGCGACCGTCGATCAGGAACTTCTCCGTGCCGAGCCGGGCGTTGCGTGCGTCCTCGTACAGCGCCGTGGTGTTGTCGACCAGCGCCTGCCAGCTCGCGGCGGGATGGATGTTGACCTCGATCACGCCGGGATCGGGCGTGACCAGCAGCTTCAGCAGCCGGCTGTCGCGCGGTGCCTCGTAGCCCTCGATGATCACCGGGATCGCGAGCTCGGCCGCGGTCTTCTCGATCAGCCCGATCAGCCCCACGTAGTGCTCGAGGTGTTCCAGCGGCGGCAGGAACACATGCAGCTTGCCCTGGCGCGCCTCGGTGCAGATCGCCGTGCGCACCACGGACTTGCGCGCGCCCGGCTGTGCCGGCGCGTGATCGGCCGGCGCCTGTTGCGCCACGGCGCCCCAACTGCGCGAGAAATCGGCTTGCGGCACGTCGTGGCGCGGCTGCAGCGCGTCGCGGGCCTCGAAGGGGTCGCGCTCGGGCTCGCTGTCCTCCCCGGTCGGTTGCGGCAGGGAGTCGAGCGGCAGGCGCAGGCCGATCGGCGAATCGCCGGGAATCAGCACCACGCGCCCGACGCGCATTTCCCAGCGGGTGCTGTACCAGCATCCCGCCACCGTATCCCATGCCAGTGGCAGTATGTAGCCGACCGGGTTGTCCAGTCCGTGGTTCAGCACCCGCGCGAGCCGCACGCGATCCAGGCCGTCCGCTGGCGTCGCCTTGCGCGGATCCACGGCCAGCGGCAGCGCATGCTCCCGGGCGCGGTAGTGCGCCGCATCCTCCCAGGCCGGATGGATGAACCCGGGGGCGAGCCCAGCCTGCGCGCACAATCGCTGCATGAAACGCCCGGCCTCGACCGCGTCGTGGCCGTAGTCATGGTCGACCCGGGCGAGCAGCCCGGGGTCGTGCCAGAGGGCCTCGCCGTCGGTGCGCCAGAAGCATCCCAGCGCCCAGCGCGGAACCTCCTCGCCCGGATACCATTTGCCCTGCCCGTAGTGCAGCAGGCCGCCCGGCGCGAAGCGCTCGCGCAGGCGGAGCAACAGGTCCTTGGCGAGTTTCAGCTTGTGCTCGCCCAGCGCCTCGGTGTTCCACTGCGGCGAGTCCATGTCGTCGATGGACACGAAGGTCGGTTCGCCGCCCATCGTGAGCCGCACGTCGTTCTTCAGCAGGTCCGCGTCGACCAGGCGCCCCAGCGCGTCGATCGAGTCCCACTGTTCCTCGGTGTAGGGCCTGGTGACGCGCGGGTCCTCGTGGACGCGCGTCACCTCGTTGCTGTACTCGAAGTGCACCTCGCAGGGGTCGGTGGCGCCGGTGATGGGCGCGGCGGAGGCCGGGTCCGGCGTGCAGGCCAGCGGGATGTGTCCCTCGCTGGCAAACAGTCCCGAGGTGGGATCCAGCCCGACCCATCCGGCCCCCGGGATGAACACCTCGCACCAGGCGTGCAGGTCGGTGAAGTCCTTCGCCGGTCCCGAGGGACCGTCCAGGGACGCAAGGTCAGAGCTCAGCTGCACCAGGTAGCCGGAGACGAAGCGCGCCGCGAGGCCCAGGTGGCGCAGGATCTGCACCAGCAGCCAGCCGGTGTCGCGGCACGATCCCCTGGCGACACGCAGCGTCTGCTCGGGCGTTTGCACGCCCGGTTCGAAGCGCAGCTCGTAGGCGATCTCGTGCTGCAGACGCTGGTTGATCGATACCAGGAAATCGATGATGCGCATTGGCTCGCGCGGCACCGAGGCGATCCAGGCGGCCAGCAGCGGCGTGGGCTCGACCGTCTCCAGATAGGGGATCAGTTCCCGGCGCAGCTGCGCGTCGTAGCTGAACGGAAACTCGGCGGCATACTCCTCGACGAAGAAGTCGAAGGGGTTGTATGCCGTCATGTCGGCGATCACCTCGACCTCGAAGGCCAGCTCCCGGATCCGGTCGGGAAACACGAGGCGGGCCTGGTAGTTGGCGAAGGGATCCTGCTGCCAGTTGATGAAATGGTTCTCGGGCCGCACCTTCAGCGCGTAGCCGAGGATGCGCGTGCGCGAATGTGGTGCGGGACGCAGCCGCACCACGTGGGGCGAAACCGCCACCAGCCGATCGAAGACGTACCGCGTCTTGTGGTGGATCGCAACGCGAATGGTCATGAGGGCAGCCTCGGGGACGGCGCGCGCGGGGCGCGGGACGCAAACTTGAAGCAATATCCAAGCCAGCGTCCCGCGAGCTCGTCCTTACCAGAGATACCCGACGCTCACGATGTAGGCCGAGTCGGTGCTGTCGAAGCCTTCCGGCGGGGTGTTCTGCCAGTCGATGTTGTACTGCAGCGTCGCGTTCAGGTTCTTCACCAGCGGGAAACGCAGGCCGGTCTGGGAGCGGAAGATCATGTCGTCCGGATCCTGGACGCTGACGATGCCCTCGTCGTCGTGGAAGAACTGGGCCCTGTCGTTCCACAGGAACTGCATGTAGCGCACCGCCCAGCGTCCGGCCGCAAAGCTCTCGTCGTCCGCGAGGTCGTAGTCCTCGTTGACGTAGGTGAGACCGCCTTCCAGTGAGAGGCTGCGCTGCTCGGTGTCGAAGAACTGGTAACCCGCACCGCCGCCGAGCGTGGTGCGCAGGTTCAGGTCCCTGAACTTGTCCTCCTGCACGTCGGTGTTGGCGTAGGTGTACCATTTGTCGGTGAGGAAATGATCGTATTTGAAATAGGCGCGGTTCCTGCGCGCGGTTTCCTCGCCGTCCTCGTTCCTGGTATCGCCGGTCGCGCCGATCGTGAAGCGGTTCTTCAGGCTGCGCGCCACGGCCTCGGCGTCGTAGAAGATCTGGTCGTTGTCGGTGTTGCCGCGGTTGGCGGTCATCCCGAGATTCAGGCGTCCGCTGGTGCTCACGCCCTCGCCGCTGACGTGTGGCGGCGGGTTGATATAGGCGATGTCACTCATCGCCAGCGGCGTCGTGGTGACGGTATCGCCCCCCTTCAACACCACGGTGGACTCGCTGGCGCGCGTGGCCTGCGCGTTTACCAGCGTCTTGTCGTTGAGCATGAAGCGCGCGGGCTGGTCGGTCTCGATGTTCGTGACCTCGGCCCACAGCAGCGTTATCGGCTCCTTGGCGTAGGCGGTCTGCAACGTCAGCTGCTTGTCGTCCTTGCTGACGATGGTGCCGCTGAGGCGGTCACCGCCCTTCAGGAGGACGATGTCGGCGCCGGCCTGCTGCGCGCCGAGGCTCAGCAGGGCCAGCGCCGCCAGCGCGAGGGAAAGCGGTTTTTGCGTCATGGTGTGGGTCCCTGTCGTTGGTTGTTTGCGTGAAGGGCCGGAGTATAACGGCCGGGTCGGGGGAATACAGCAGCGGCCCGGTCCGGGGTCTTTTCCCGGCGCCGCGGATGTGGCCCAATCGGCGTCACGACAGCGCCACTACCCTGCAGTGGAGAACCCCCGCCCATGAGCCCACCGGTCAGCAAGCAGCGCAAGGCCTACTGCCGCAAGCTCTGCGTGGCGCACCTGCTCGCGCGCGAGCCGCATGACCTGCACGCGCTCGAGGCAGCCACGGGCATGCCGCGGCGCACGCTGCAGGACTGCATCGCGGATCTCGCCGACATCGGCATCGTGTGCGAGTTCGTGCAGCACGGGCCGAAGCATCGCCACGGCCACTACGCGATCCGCGACTGGGGCGACCACGATCCGCGCTGGATCGCGGCGCATTTCGACGACCTGCTTGCAGTGCTGCGCGCAGAATGAGCGGTCGACTGGAGCGCATCGCGCCGGGCCTGCTGATGCTGGTGCGTTACCGGCGGCAGGATTTTCCGCACGACCTGCGCGCCGGCCTGTCGGTGGCCGCGGTGGCGCTGCCGGTCGGCGTTGCCTACGCCGCGCTCGCCGGTTTCAGCCCGGTGGTGGGGCTCTACGCGAGCATCCTGCCGCTGTTTGCCTACGCGCTGTTCGGCTCCTCGCGCCAGCTCGTGGTCGGACCGGACGCGGCAACCTGCGCGCTGGTGGCGGCCTCGGTGGCGCCGCTGGCCGCGGGTGATGCGCAGCAGTACATGGCGCTGTCGCTGACGCTGGCTTTTCTCGCGGGCGTGCTGTGCATCGGCGCGAGCTTCCTGAAGCTCGGCGTGCTGGCCGATTTCCTGTCGCGCCCGATCCTGGTCGGATTCATGAACGGCATCGCGCTGACCATCGCGCTGGGGCAACTGGGCAAGATCCTCGGCTTCGACATCGTGTCGGGCAGGATCATTCCGCGCGCGCTGGAGATCGCGGACAAGATCGGGCAGACGCACCTGCCCACGCTGGCCATCGGCCTCGCTTCCTTCGCGTTGCTGCTGCTCGTGCCGAAGCTGTTGCGGCGCGTTCCGGCCGCGCTGGTGGTCATGGTGCTCGCAGCAGCGGCCGTCGCGCTGCTGGGGCTGGATGCACGGGGCGTGCGTACCGTCGGCGCGGTGCCCCCGGGCCTTCCCGCGCTGACGTTTCCCGGCGCGCCGTGGGTCACGCTGCAGCCGTTGCTCGCCGACGCGGCGGGTATCGCGCTGATCTCCTTCACCAGCCTCATGCTCACCGCGCGCAGCTTTGCCGCGAAGAACGGCTACGAGATCGACGCCGACCGCGACCTCGCGGCGCTCGGTGCGGCCAACATCGCCGCCTCGATATCGGGTGGTTTCGCGGTGAGCGGTGCCGACTCGCGCACGGCCATGAGCGACGCCGCGGGCGGGCGCACGCAGCTCGCCGGACTGGTCGCCGCCGTCGCGATCGCGCTGGTGCTGCTGTTCCTGACCGGGCCGCTGCAGTACGTGCCCGACGCGGCGTTGGGCGCGGTGCTGGTGATGGCGGCGTTCTCGCTGGTGAATGTCGCCGATATGCGGATGCTGTGGCACGAGTCGAAGGGCGAGTTCGCGATCTGCGTGATCGCGACGCTCGGTGTGGTCGCCGTCGGCGCGATCGACGCGATTGCGTTCGCGGTGATCCTCGCCATGCTGCGTTTCGTGCGCATGGTGGCGCGCCCGACCTGCGAGGTGCTGGGCGCCATCGAGGGCAGGGGATTCCACGGCATCGAGCGCCACCCCGAGGCGCGCACCGTGCCGGGACTGTGCCTGTTTCGCTTCAACGCCCCGCTCGTGTTCTTCAACGCGCCCTATTTCAGGCAGGAAGCGCGGCGCGCCGTGGCAGC
>JAKJFB010000183.1 GCA_022705125.1 Pseudomonadota bacterium | reverse complement strand
CTGCAGGGGGCCGACGGCGCGCCGCTCGTGCACGACACGCGGTGGACAGAACGGCCGCGACAGAGCGCTTCGCTCGCCGCCTGGCTCGAGCCGTCGGCCGTTGCCGCAACGCCCGGCGTCGATGCCGCGCTGCTCACGCGCCTGCTCGAAGGCATCGCCTGCTGCGCGCACGACGACGGCCGGGCCGAAGGCTGGATCTCGCCCGACGGGCGTTTTCGCCTCGGTGCACTGGCCGGAACCTGGCAGAAATCGCAGGCCGCCTACATCGGCTACGCCGCACGTGCCGCCGCGCGTGCGCGACGGCTCGCCGGGATCGAGCTGCGCCTGGGCGAGATCACCGAAGCAACAGACCAGATCGACGAGGCGCTGGCCGAGCTGGCGCGACGGCAAGAGCGCGCGGCCGCCGAATGGCAGGGTGCGCCGTCCGACGAGGGCCTGCGCGCCGCCCACGCCGATGCCGCGGCCGGCGAGCGCGAGTTGCAGGCCGCGCGCAGCCGGCTCGGCGAAGCCGAAAGGCAACTGCGCGCCACGGCCGACGCCCTGCAGCTTTGCCGCGATGCGCTGGCGACCGACGCGACCGACCTGCACCTGCCCACCACGCCCGAGGCACTGGAGGCCGTCGGCGCCGCGCTGACGCACTTCGGCGAGACTTCGCATGCGCTCTTCCAGGCAGCACACGAACTGCGTTTGGCGGCAGCGGAACTAGCACGGCAGCAGGAACGGACACGGGAAACCGAGGCCGACGCGCGCCAGCGCGCCGACCAACTCGCCGAGCGCCGCCGCCAGGCCGAGGAAGCTCAGGTGCGGCTCAGCACCTTGCGCGAATCGATCGGCGCCCGGGTCGAGGAGCTCGAACGACGGCTGCGCGAGGCGCGCCATGCCGTGAGCGATGGCGAGCGCCGCTCGAAGGCGGAAGGCGAAGCCCTCCGCGCGGCCGGCGAAGCACGCGCCCGCGGCGAGCAGAAGATGCAGGACGCCGACGCCACCCTGCAGGAGCGCGCCGAGGCGCGCCAACGCACCATCGCGCAGCTGCAGGGCTTTGCCGCAACGGGCTTGCTGTCCGTCGCACTGCCCGGGGCCGACGTGCCCGACCTGCGTACACCGTGGACGATCGAACCGGCGCTCAGCCTTGCGCGCCGCACCGAGCAGGCCCTCGCGCAGGTGGCGGACGACGACGAGGCGTGGACGCGCATCCAGAGCCAGATCTCGCACGACTACGCCGATCTGGGGCGCTCCCTCACCGCGCTCGGGCATCAGGCCCAGGCCGACACCAGCGACTACGGCCTCGTCGTCGGCGTCATCTACCAGAACCGCCCGGAACGCCCCGACCAGCTGATGACCCGCCTCGACGCCGAGATCGCCCAGCGGCGCGAGCTCCTGACGGCGCGCGAGCGCACGCTGCTCGAAAACCACCTGCAGGCCGAAATCGCCGCCGAAGTGCAGCGGCTCCTGCAGGCGGCCGAGCGCCAGGTCGATGCGATCAACAAGGAGCTGCACAAGCGCCCGACCTCCACCGGAGTCAGGTTCCGCCTGTTGTGGCAACCGCTGCCCGAGGGCAGCGAAGGCGCGCCGGTGGGCCTGGAGACCGCACGCAAGCGCCTGCTCAATACCAGCACCGACCTGTGGTCGGCCGAGGACCGGCGGGTGGTCGGCGAGATGCTGCACCAGCGTATCGCGGCCGAGCGCCTGAAGGCCGACGCGGCCGGCGGCAGCCTGCTCGAGCAGCTCGCCCGCGCGCTCGACTATCGGCGCTGGCATCGCTTTCGCGTCCAGCGCTGGCAGGACGGGCAGTGGCGCCCGCTCTCAGGCCCCGCCTCGAGCGGCGAACGCGCGCTCGGCCTCACGGTGCCGCTCTTTGCCGCGGTTTCGAGTTTCTACAGCCAGGCCAGCTACGCCTTCGCGCCACGCCTGGTGCTGCTCGACGAAGCCTTCGCCGGCATCGACGACGCCGCGCGCGCGCATTGCATGGGACTGATCCGCGAATTCGATCTGGATTTCGTCATCACCAGCGAGCGTGAGTGGGCCTGCTACGCCGATCTGCCGGGCGTGGCGATCTGCCAGCTGCAGCGACGCGAGGGCATCGACGCGGTGCACGTCTCGCGCTGGAGCTGGGACGGTCGGGCTCGTCGGCGCGACGACGATCCGGATCGACGCTTCCCGCCCGAGGGCGCGCAGGACTTGCCCGCGACGGCCGGGCGGGAAGCCTGAACGATGATGATGAATGCGCGGCTGCAACGGCTCCTGGGCGGCGACGCGCTGGCGGCGTTGCGCAAGCGGCTTCGCCAGCGCTACGAGGGCGGCGCACCGACCGCGGTCGTGCGCCTCGGCGCGCTGAACGAAGCCGAACACGCGGCGCTTGCGGCACTCGCCGGGCGCCCTGCGCGTTACGTGCGATCGATGCAGATCGACGTGGCGGAGATCGACGCCGCGCTCGCCCGTGCGGGTCTCGCCACGTCCCTGCGCGATGCGCTCGAGCAGCTCGACGGGCCGATCATCGACGGGGCTGCCGAACGCCTGCGCGTTCGCTCGCACTGGGAGCAGGTGGTCGAGAGCTGCGAACATGCCGGCCTGCGTGCGACCCTGCAAACGTCCACCGGACTCGGGCTGCTGAAGCGGCTCGGTGCCAGGCGACCCGAGACCGGCGCCCGCCTCGTGCGCGAGGCCGACCAGGTGTTGCGGCTGCTGCCCGCGGCAGCTATGCCGCGGGCACAGCTGGCCGTTACCGCGCTCGGCGATGCGCACGCGCTCGACGCCGGTACCCGAGTCGGCACGCTGGTCCTCATGGCGCTGCGCCATGGGGCCGCGGCCGACGACGACGGCGAACGCGTGCGCGACGTGTGGGCCTCTGCCGGCGTGCTGGTCAACGAACTCGCACGACCGGCGCTGGCGCTAAACCTCCCCGGGCCGACGGGTGCCGACCCGGGCGAACCGGCCTATCTCTCGCTGCGCCGCCTGCTGCGTTCGCCGCCAGCCTGGACCATCACGGGCCGCCCGGTCTTCGTGTGCGAGAACCCGAACCTGCTGGCGATCGCCGCGGACCAGCTGGGGCCACGCTGTGCGCCGCTGGTGTGCACCGACGGCATGCCGGCCGCGGCCCAGCGCGTCCTGCTCACGCAGCTGCGCGCGGCCGGCGCGACGCTGCATTACCACGGCGACTTCGACTGGCCCGGCCTTCGCATCGGCAACCAGCTCGTCGGTGAGCACGACGCCCGGCCGTGGCGCTTTTCGGCAGCCGACTATCGCGCAGCCCTCGTCGGCGCGCCGCGCCCCGGGCGTCGCCTCGACGATGCCGCCGTCAGAGCGCTGTGGGACGACGCACTGGCGGGCGCGATGCTTGCCGAACGCCTCGCCATCGACGAGGAAGCAATCGCCGAAGTGCTACTCGGCGACCTGCGGCAACGATGAGCGCCGGAGTTGCTGTCTACGGGCGCCGCGGCGGCCACATGCGCGCGGCGCGCATCGATGCCAGGGCGACGCAGGAACGCCAAGCTGCGCATTCCGGCCAGCCGCGTGGTCGAATTGACGCCGCGCGATTTGTTGAACATCGGTGCAAGAGTCGATCACGCGCCCGAGAGCACGCTTTGCTACGTCGCGCCACCCTCCTCCCAAGGGTTGATGACAGTCACGCCGGCCGCTTCATAGGGCGATGTGTCGCGTGATGCCACGATGAAGCCCCGCGATGCCGCGACGGCCGCGATGTAGCCGTCTGGCGTCGGGAATCCGCGCCCGCCGACCCTGGCCGTCACGGCCAGGTCTGCATAATGGCGCGCTGCATCCGTGTCGAACGGCAGCACCCGATCCTTGAACAGTTCCAGCAGTTCGTTCAGGGCGCGGTCGAGCATGTTCTTGCGCTTGCCCGCCGGCAGCGCCCGGATGCCAAACAGCAACTCGGCCAGCGTGACGCTGGACAGGTACAGGGTTTCCGCCGCCTGGTCGTTCAGCCAAGCCCTCACGGCCGCGTCTGGCTCCGGTTTCATTGCCTCGGAAACGACGTTCGTATCCAGGACGATCATTCAGTCGAAGCTCAACGGTTTGGCCGGCGTCTTGTCGCGCACGCTCTCGAAGACAGCGAAATCTTCATTGGCCAGGCCGATCTTGCGGCCGATGGCGGCGAGGGCTTCGCCCACACGCACGCGCTTCTCCGGCTTGACCGCGGCGGCCAGAATCTCGCGCACCTCCGCTTCCGTACTACGGCCGTGTTGGGCCGCCCGCACGCGCAAAGCGCGATGCACGTCATCCGGCACATTCCTTACGGTCAGGATTGCCATACTTCAAATCCTCTCGTTTGCCTTCTATGACTGCAACCATATACAAATGCAGTCACTCGCGCAAGCGTGAAGCCGGCGGACACATTCTGCACGTCGTCATGACCCATATAGGCTACGCAGCAGACTCGAGCGCACCGGGCGATCTTCCGCGCCGTGGCCCCGTAGGTCGCCATTCATGGCGACAGAGGCATCCGGAAACGCAAATGTCGGCATGAATACCGACCTACGGGCTAGATCGCCCGCTCCGGGGCTCCCGCGCCCGCCTCGACGCCGGTCACGAGCGTCTTGAGGGTGACACTGGAACGGATGATCATCTTCTCGAGCTCGACGACGAGGAAGAACACGAGGCCGCCGGCGAGCAGGACCGGCCATAGGTAGGCCGGGACGGACTCGTTGCCGAACAGTGCCTGCAGCGGTGGCGCGTAGGTGAAGAGCAGTTGCAGGACGATGACCGCGCCAATGCCGAAGCCGACGTACCTGTTCTCCATGTGCGCCTTGAACGACAGCGAGCTGTCGGTCAGGTAGCGGCTGTTCAGCAGGAAGAAGCACTGGCCGATGGTGATCGCGTTGACGGCGACGGTCCGGGCGAGCCCCTCGGATGCGCCCTGGTCCTTCATCCAGAAGAAGGCCCAGAGCGTGAAGGCCAGCAGCGCGAGGCCGACGAAAATCACGCGCCAGATGCCGAAGCCCGTCAGGATCGGCCGGTCGACCGCTCGCGGTGGGCGGCTCATCACGTCGGCCTCGTGCGGCTCGAAACAGATGGCAAGGCCGAGCGCGACCGAAGTCACCATGTTGACCCAGAGCACCTGCGGCGCCGTGATCGGCATCGAGAAGCCGAGGAAGATCGCCATCGCGATGACGAGCGCCTGCGCGACGTTGGTCGGGAACAGGAACAGGATCGCCTTCTCGATGTTGTTGTAGACCGTGCGGCCTTCCTTGACCGCCGCGCTGATCGAGGCGAAGTTGTCGTCCGCGAGGATCATGTCCCCGGCTTCCTTCGTGACCTCGGTGCCCTTGATGCCCATCGCAACGCCGATGTCGGCCTGCTTTAGCGACGGCGCATCGTTCACGCCGTCGCCGGTCATCGCACAGATCTGCCGGTTGGCCTGCACGGCCTTGACGAGCCGCAGCTTGTGCTCCGGGCTGGTGCGCGCAAACACGTCGACGTTGCGCACCGCCTCCTGCAGTTGCGCCTCGTTCATCTCCTCGATCTCGGCGCCGACGATGGCCGTCTTGCCGTCGCCGATGCCGAGCATCCTCGCAATCGCGGCCGCGGTGATGCGGTGGTCGCCCGTGATCATGGTCACGCGGATACCGCCCGCGTGGCACTCGGCCACCGCCTCGATCGCCTCCTTGCGCGGCGGGTCGAGCAGGCCGATCAGCCCCAGCAGGACCAGATTCTTCGGCAGATCGGCGGCGGTGAGACCGCCGCTCTTGACCGCCGGACTTTCCCGCCTGCAGGCCGGGGTTTTCCAGCCAGGCGAGTGCGAGCACGCGCTCGCCCTGGCCGGCGAACTGGTCGGAAACCTGCTGGAAATGCTCCCGGTCGAGCGGGGCGTGCCCGCCGTCGGACAGTTGCTGGCGGTCGCAGTTGGCCATCACGACCTCGGGAGCCCCCTTGACGAACAGCAGCTCCCTGCCGTCGGCTGCGCGGTGCAGCGTCGCCATGAACTTGTGCTCGGATTCGAACGGGATCGCGTCGATGCGCGGGTAGGCCGCCTGCTCGGCTTCGCGCGTCATGCCGAGCTTGCTCGCAAACGGATAGAGCGCGCCCTCGGTCGGGTCGCCCTCGACCTTCCACTTTCCTTCCACCTCGAACAGCTCGGCATCATTGCAGAGCAACGAGTTTCGCCCGAGCAGTTCCAGCAGCATGTCT
>JAKJFB010000182.1 GCA_022705125.1 Pseudomonadota bacterium | reverse complement strand
GGAAAGCAATGAGCGGAAAGATGATCGTTGGCCTCGATATCGGCACCTCGAAGGTGGTGGCGATCGTCGGCGAGGTGGCACCGGACGGCACGCTGAAGATCGTCGGTCTCGGATCGCACGCATCGCGCGGCCTCAAAAAGGGCGTGGTGGTCAACATCGAGTCCACCGTGCAGTCGATACAGCGCGCCGTCGAGGAGGCCGAGCTGATGGCCGGCTGCCAGATCCATTCGGTCTATGCCGGGATCGCGGGCAGCCATATCCGCAGCCTCAACTCGCATGGCATCGTCGCGATCCGCGACCGCGAGGTCTACGCGCACGACGTGGAGCGCGTGATCGACGCGGCGCAGGCCGTAGCGATTCCCGCCGACCAGAAGATCCTGCACATCCTGCCGCAGGAGTACGTGATCGACAGCCAGGAAGGCATCAAGGAGCCGCTGGGCATGTCGGGCGTGCGGCTCGAGGCCAAGGTGCACGTGGTGACCTGCGCGGTCAACGCCTCGCAGAACATCGAGAAGTGCATCCGCCGCTGCGGGCTCGAGGTCGAGGAAATCATTCTCGAGCAGCTGGCCTCGAGCTACGCGGTGCTGACCGAGGACGAGCGCGAGCTCGGTGTCTGCCTGGTCGACATCGGCGGCGGAACCACGGACATCGCGATCTTCACGGAGGGAGCGATCCGCCACACCGGCGTCATCCCGATCGCCGGCGACCAGGTCACCAACGACATCGCGATGGCGCTGCGCACGCCGACGCAGTATGCCGAGGAAATCAAGATCCGCTACGCCTGCGCATTGGCGCAGCTCGCCGGCGCGGACCAGACGATCAAGGTCCCCGGCGTCGGGGAGCGCGGCGCGCGCGACCTCTCGCGCCAGGC
This sequence comes from Pseudomonadota bacterium, assembly GCA_022705125.1. The sequence goes on along the minus strand of JAKJFB010000182.1, from coordinate 5,277 downwards.
GCTGGCCGAAGTGGTCGAGCCGCGTTACGACGAGCTGTTCACGCTGGTGCAGGCCGAGATCCGCCGCAGCGGCTTCGAGGACGTGCTGGCCGGCGGCATCGTGCTGACCGGCGGCACCGCGAAGATGGAGGGCGTCGTGGAGCTGGCCGAGGAGATATTCCACATGCCGGTGCGCATCGGGGCGCCCGCCGGTGTGCAGGGCATGCTCGATATCGTGAAGAACCCCATTTATTCCACCGCCGTCGGGCTGCTGCTGTTCGGCGTCAAGCAGTACACGGCCAACGCGGGGGTCAAGGAGTCCCCGGGGCGGGGTCTCGTGAAGAAGATGAAGCAGTGGTTCCAGGGCAATTTCTGATTTTTTCGATTGATCGTTCAACCTCGGAGGGTGATAGCCATGTTCGAACTCGTAGACAACGTAGCGCAGAGCGCAGTGATCAAGGTCGTCGGCGTGGGCGGAGGCGGCGGCAACGCCGTGAAGCACATGATCGGCGGCGCGGTCGAGGGCGTGGAGTTCATCTGCGCCAACACCGATGCGCAGGCACTTTCAGACATTTCCTCGCGCACCGTGCTGCAGCTCGGCTCGGGCATCACCAAGGGCCTGGGCGCGGGCGCGAACCCGGAGATCGGCCGCCAGGCGGCGCTCGAGGACCGTGACCGCATCGCCGAGGTGCTCTCGGGCGCGGACATGGTGTTCATCACCGCCGGCATGGGCGGGGGTACCGGCACCGGGGCAGCGCCGATCGTGGCGGAAGTGGCGCGGGAGTTGGGCATACTCACGGTCGCCGTGGTCACGCGCCCCTTCAAGTTCGAAGGCAAGAAGCGCGCCTCGATCGCCGACGAGGGCCTGATGGAGCTGCAGCAGCACGTCGACTCGCTGATCACGATCCCGAACGAGAAGCTGCTGAGCGTGCTGGGCAAGAACACCAGCCTGCTGGATGCGTTCAAGGCAGCCAACGACGTGCTGCTGGGCGCGGTGCAGGGCATCGCCGACCTGATCATCCGTCCGGGCATGATCAACGTCGACTTCGCCGACGTGCGCACCGTGATGTCCGAAATGGGCATGGCCATGATGGGCACCGGTGTGGGCCGCGGCGAGAACCGCGCGCGCGAGGCCGCCGAGGCGGCCATCCGCAGCCCGCTGCTCGAGGACATCAACCTGCAGGGCGCGCGCGGCATCCTGGTGAACATCACCGCGGGTCCCGACCTCTCGCTCGGCGAGTTCGAGGAGGTTGGTGACACCGTCGAGGAGTTCGCTTCCGACACGGCGACCGTCGTGGTCGGCACCGTGATCGACCCGGAAATGAACGGCGAGATCAAGGTCACGGTGGTCGCCACCGGCCTCGGCGAGGTGCGCAAGGCACCGGTCAAGGTGATCGACAACACGGTCGGGGGTGGACTGGCCTCGGGGCAACCCAATTACCGCGACCTCGACAAGCCGGCGGTCGGGCGCCGCCAGGCGGGTACGCGCGAGATCGCCGAGCGGCCGCCGATGGCGGTCGGCGCGGAGCGTGATCTCGATTATCTCGACATCCCCGCGTTCCTGCGCCGCCAGGCGGACTGAGGATCGCCGTCGCAGCCCCCGGACCCCGTCGCGCACGGGGCCCGGGGGCCGCCTGCGCGTGCGGCGCGCCTGGGGCGCCGCGCGGTACAATTTGGCAATTTTGCTGTCCGTGTGGCATATTCGCGCCCGTCTGCTATCCGGTTCGGCCGCCAGGTCGATCAAAAAACAAGCAATCAGGATCTGGTGCCGCCGCATGAGAGTGATCTTGCTCCAGGACTTCCCGGCCTCATCGAGAACCCTGGCGCTTCCCGTCCGCATGGTCTGGGCCCTTGCGCTGCTTTGCGTTGTCTGCCTGGGCGCCGCCGGTTTCGGGGGCTATCGGCTGGCGCTGGCGCAGGCCGGGGAACTGCCCGCGGACCTGGTCACGGCCTGGGGGGCCGAGCTGTCCGCGCTGGCGGTACGCACCGGGGAGCTGCACGAGAGCACGGAGCGCGAAGGGCGCGCCTATGCCGCGCGCATCGCCACGCTGCAGGCGCGTCTGCTGCGCATGGAGGCGGTCGGCGAACGGCTCGCGGTCGCGGCGCAGCTCGACAAGGGCGAGTTCGATTTCGACCAGGAGCCGGCGCTGGGCGGGCCGTTCAGCCCGGAGCCGGCGAGCCTGGGCGGCAGCGAGCTGGGCGAGACGCTGCGCCAGCTGGCCTCGCAGATCAAGGACCGCGAGCGTCAGCTCGATGTAATGGAGAAACTGCTGGTCAACCGCAAGCTGGCCGGGGACATCTCGCTCGCGGGCTTGCCGGTGGCCGACGGTTATATCTCCTCGCGCTTCGGGCCGCGCGCAGATCCCTTCGATGGCCGCAGGGCCATGCACAAGGGCGTGGATTTCACGGCGAGCGCCGGCTCGGACGTGTTCGCCATCGCCTCCGGCGTCGTGGTCTGGGCCGGCTACGAGAAGGATTACGGCAACCTCGTCGAGATCCGCCACAGCAACGGCTATCGCACGCGCTACGCGCACAACCGCGAGTATCTGGTGAAGCCCGGCGACATCGTGCAGAAGGGGCAGGTGATCGCGCGCGTGGGGCAGACGGGCCGCGCCAGCGGTGCGCACCTGCACCTGGAGGTGCTGAACGGCGATCGCCAGATCGATCCGATGCACTACATCAGCACGGTCAGGGGCGACGCCTGATCCCGCCTTGCGGGCCCTTCGACGGCCGGCTTCGGTAATTCTCCGCGGCGCGCCCGCGCCGTGTCGCCCCGGTATATAATTTCGCGCCGCCCAGCCGCGGGGCCCGTGCCGGACGTTCCGGATCCGGCGCCGCCGGGCAGGGGCATACACGCCGCATCGCCGCGCCACGCTGGAAAACTGCAAGAACCATGGTCCTTTCGCTGATACGCAAACTCGTCGGTACCAAGAACAGTCGTGAACTGAAGCGCATGCGTCGCGTGGTCGAGCGCATCAATGCGCTCGAGCCGCAGTTCGAGGCGCTGGATGACGCCGGCCTGCGCGCGATGACCGCGAAGTTCCGTGAACGCCTCGCGGCCGGTCAAACCCTGGACCAGTTGCTGCCCGAGGCCTTCGCGGCAGTGCGCGAGGCCGGTCGCCGGGCTCTCGGGATGCGCCACTTCGACGTGCAGCTGATCGGCGGTATCACGCTGCACGAGGGGCGTATCGCCGAGATGCGCACCGGCGAGGGCAAGACGCTGGTCGCCACGCTGCCGGTGTACCTGAATGCGCTGTCGGGCAAGGGCGTGCACGTGGTGACCGTGAACGACTACCTGGCGCGGCGCGACGCGAACTGGATGGCGCCCATCTACCAGTTCCTCGGCATGAGCGTGGGCGTGATCCTTCCGAACCAGGACCTCGAGAGCAAGCGCGCGGGTTACGCCGCCGACATCACCTACGGCACCAACAACGAATTCGGTTTCGACTACCTGCGCGACAACATGGTGTTCAGCCTGGATGACCGGATGCAGCGCGAGCTGAACTTCGCGATCGTGGACGAGGTCGACTCGATCCTGATCGACGAGGCCCGCACGCCCCTGATCATCTCCGGCGCCGCCGAGGACAGTTCGCGCCTGTACAAGCACATGAATGTGCTGGTGCCGCGCATGCAGCGCGGCTCGGAGGAGGGCGGCGACGGGCATTTCGTCATCGACGAGAAGCTGCGCCAGGTCGAGCTCACCGAGGAAGGCCACCAGTTCATCGAGCAGATGCTCATCAGCGAGGGTTTGCTGCCCGAGGGTGAGAGCCTCTACCACGCGATCAATCTCGGCCTGCTGCACCACGTGCACACGGCGTTGCGCGCCCATCACCTGTTCCAGCGCGACGTCGAGTACATCGTGCAGAACGGCCAGGTGGTGCTCATCGACGAGCACACGGGACGCACGATGGCCGGGCGGCGCCTGTCGGAGGGCCTGCACCAGGCGATCGAGGCCAAGGAAGGCGTGCGCATCCAGGCCGAGAGCCACACGCTGGCCTCGACGACATTCCAGAACTACTTCCGTCTCTACGGCAAGCTCTCCGGCATGACCGGCACGGCCATGACCGAGGCCGACGAGCTGGCCGAGATCTACAAGCTCGACGTGGTCGTCATCCCGACCAACAAGCCCACGCTGCGCAAGGACCTGAACGACCTGGTCTACCTGACCAAGGAAGAGAAATTCGAGGCGGTGGTCGCCGACATCCAGTCGTGCACAGGGAAGGGCGCGCCGGTGCTGGTGGGCACCGCGTCGATCGAGACCTCCGAGGAACTGTCCGCTTTCCTGCAAAAGCAGAACATCGCGCACCAGGTGCTGAACGCGAAGTACCACGAGCGCGAGGCGGAGATCATCGCGCAGGCCGGGCGGCCCGCAACCGTCACGATCGCGACCAACATGGCGGGCCGGGGCACCGACATCGTGCTGGGCGGCAACCTCGAGGCGGAGCTCGCGCAGCTCGCCGATGCCACGCCCGAACAGGTGGCGGCGCTGCGCGTTGAGTGGCAGCAGCGCCACCAGCGCGTGCTGGATGCCGGCGGGTTGCACATCATCGGCACCGAGCGTCACGAGTCGCGGCGCATCGACAACCAGTTGCGCGGTCGCGCCGGACGCCAGGGCGATCCGGGCCTGTCGCGCTTCTACCTGTCCCTCGAGGACAGCCTGATGCGCATCTTCGCCTCGGACCGGGTGAAGGGCTTCATGCAGAAGCTCGGGATGGAGCGCGGCGAGGCGATCGAGCACCGCATGGTCAGCAACGCCATCGAGAAGGCGCAACGCAAGGTCGAGGGCCGCAACTTCGACATCCGCAAGCAGCTGCTCGAGTACGACGACGTCGCCAACGACCAGCGCCGCGTGATCTACCAGCAGCGTAACGAGCTGCTGGCCTCGGCGGACGTGAGCGACACCATCCGGCAGATCCGCGCCGATGTGGTCAACGGCGTGATCAGCGGTTTCATCCCGCCGCAGACCCTGGAAGAGCAGTGGAACGTGAGCGGGCTCGAGCAGCACCTTCATGCCGAGTACGGCCTGACGCTGTCCATCGCGCGCTGGCTCGAGGAAGAGTCGGGGCTCGAGGAGCAGCGCCTGCGCGAGCGCATCGTGGCGGCGGTGGAGGCCGGCTATGCCGAGCGCGTGGCACCGCTGGGGGCCGACATGCACAAGCTCGAACGCCACATCATGCTGCAGGTGCTCGATACGCTGTGGAAGGAGCACCTCTCGGCGATGGACGCGCTGCGCCAGGGCATCCACCTGCGCGCCTATGCCGCGCGCAATCCCAAGCAGGAATACAAGCGCGAAGCGTT
>JAKJFB010000181.1:380-6184 GCA_022705125.1 Pseudomonadota bacterium | reverse complement strand
ATGGGCCCCGAGAGCGGCGGAATGGCGCGCAGGAACTTGGGAGTGACTCCGGGCGGAGCGCCCAGCGGCAACTCGCCGGCGATGGTGCGCCGCGCCCCGCGCGCCATGTCGTATTCGATCAGTTCCCTGGCTGGCGCATCGACCACGTAGAGCAGACCGCCACGCCGCACGATGCCCTGCGGTCCCTGCAGGCCGTCCAGCACGGTTTCGGCGCGAGCGCCTGATAGCTTCAGCACCCGTCCGGCGCCGGATTCGGCAACAAGGCAACTCCCGTCGGCACCGATGGCCACGCCCATCGGGTGGCGCAGACCGGTGACCAGTTCCTCGACATTGCCCGAGCGCACCGACAACACACGCCCCGCGCCGCCCTCCGCGAACACCACCGTCCCGCCGGGCGCGATGGCCACGCCGAAGAGCTGGTCGAAGCCCTCGGCCAACACCTCGCTCTGGTGCTTGCCCGGCCAATAGCGCGCAACGGCACCGTTTGCGGTGGTCACGACAAACTCGCCCGGGCCGGCCGCGGCCACGCCGCGCGTGTACCCCGGAAATCCCGGGCTGAAGAACATGCCCGCGCGCTGCAGCGCGCCGCCGGGCCGAAGCGTATACACAAAGCCCCCGTCGGCGACGAAGAGCAGGCCGTCCTCTCCCATCGCCAGACCCAGCGGCCAGTTCAGGCCATCCGGTACCAGCGAGCGGATCCTGCCGTCGCCGAGCACCTCGTTGATCTGGCCCGAGATGCTCGAGACGAACAGCCTGTCGCCGACAAAGGTCAGGTTGTCCAGTCCCGGGGCGATGTCGGCCAGCACGTTGCGCTCGCCGCTGCGCGGATCGATCCGCAGCACCTGGCCGCTCGCCACCTGCGTCGAGACGATATAGCCCTGCGCATCGAACTTCACCGCGTCCGGCACCCCCAGATCGCCGGCCACCTTTTCGGGCGCGCCGCCATCGGGATTGATCCGCCAGATCTCGTTGGCTCCCATTACCGGGAAATACAGCATGCCGTCCGGCCCCACCTCCATGGCGTTGGGCATCGGCACGTTCTCCAGCAGTATCCGGGGCGCGCCGCCATTCAGGTCGAGTTGCATGATCCGTCCGTCGGGCCGGCACTCGCCGGCGAACAGGCGGCCCTGGTGGAAGGTGATCGGATTCGCGCCCGGCACGTCGCCGCACAGCACACGCGTCGTGCCGTCGGGCGCGCGCACGCTCACCCGCCCTTCCGTGATCTCGGTGACGTAGAGATAACCCTCCGGGTCGAAGACCAGGTCGTCGGGTCCAACGATGTCGCCGCCCTTCGGGCTGATGGTTTCGATCGCGCCGCTCGTGATATCGATCGCGCTGATCTGGCTGCCGGATACCTGCGCCACATAGATGCGCCCGTCCGGGCCGGTGCGCAGGCCGTTGGCGCCGAACAGGCGGCTGGGCGGCGTGAGCCGTTCCAGGGCCCAACCCTCTGCGATGCGCGGGGAAACCGCGGCCGTGTAGCGTCCAGATTGCACCGACATCCTGAGAACCTCTTACTAGTGCGGAACAAGACCGTGATGTGAGCAGCGCAATCGCCGCGTGGCGAGCGCCGGCGGATTATTGCGCAGGCTGCCGGGCGTCTGCAGGAAAAAACGAGACCGTCTGGGAGCCCGAGAGCACCGCATCGCCCGCCCGGTTCCACACCGCCATCAACTGGCTGCTGATACCGCCGAGGGCCGATTCCGCCTTCGTCCGCACCAGCCACCAGCCGTCATGCGTCGCGATGGCGGAGCCGTGCAGATGCACGGTCCAGTTCGCAGAACTCGCCATGAACGGGCCGGGCACCATGGGCGCGACACCCGGCGGCAGCGCATCGCCGATCAGCAGCAGCTCCGTTACGGCATCGATGCCTGCGCGCTCGCGCAACCTCACCCAGCGCAGCAGCTCCGGCTTGCTCCGATCCCCGATCGACATGGCGTGGCGATATTCCAGCTGGCGGGTGAAGGCGGAGCCCTTGCCGCGCATGGCGGGCTCGGCCTCCTCCGGTGACGGCGCCGCGGGCGCGGCCGGTGCGTCGATGCGCAGCGGCGACGCGCGGTCGGCCATGAACAGGAAGGTTCCCAGCGTGGCCAGTTCGCCGTCGCAAGTGACGCGCGCTTCGACAAACGCGCTCGACTTGCCCCGGCGCAGCACGGTGGCGCTGGCGTGCATGCGCCCGACCACCGGCCCTGCGAAGGCCAGCTGCGCCGAGCGAAGGGGGGGCAGATTCTCCTCGACGCTGCGGGCCGCGTTATAAGCCATCGCGGTCGTCAATCCGCCATAGGCGGTACGCCCTTGCAGCCAGCCATCCGGCACATCACAGGAAAACGAACCGTCCGCCTGCCGGGCAGCGCCGATGAGTGCCGTGGCGCTCGACATGATCAGAGTCCCCTTGTGTTGACTGCCACGCATAGAATAACCCGACCATGCGCGCGACGGCTCGATTCCTATTCCAGTAAACTGCGGTCGAACCGGCGCAGGACTGGCGCAACGGATTCAGCGATCGAGCAGCGGGGGCATGGTGTGAGTCAGATGACGGCAGATGACATTGTTTGCGCCGCGCGCGCCCAGAGCGGTCTCGAGGACATTGGTGATCCGGCCATCCTCGAGGGACTGGGCATCCTGCTCCGGGCCTACGAGGAAGAGGCGCAATTCACCGAAGCCGGGAAGCAGCGGGCGATCGGCGCGCTGATCAGCACGCTGGCCAACCGCATGCGGGTGGAAGACTGGCTGAAGCAGCATCCCGAACTGCTCGAACGGCCGGTCGAAAAACCGCTGTTCGTCTTCGGCCTGCCGCGCACCGGCACGACGCTGACGATCAACCTGCTGAACGCGGATCCGGCCCGTCGCTCGCTGCTGCGCTGGGAGGCCTTCGATTCGGTTCCCCCGCCCACGCGCGAGGAACTGCATGCCGGTCCGCGTTTCGACAAGGCGCAGGCAGCCATCGAAATGGCGCTGAAATACGTGCCGCACATTTCGGCCATCCATCACGAGGACGCCGACAGCCCGACCGAATGCCAGTTCGCCATGACCCCCTCGTTCTGCGCCCAGGTCTACGAAGCGCAGGCCTGTATCCCGAGCTATCGCGAATGGTTCCTGCACCGGGCCAGTTACCTGCCGGCCTTCCGCTATCAAAAGCGCCTGCTGCAGCTGCTGCAGGCGAACGCGCCCGGACGCTGGACGCTGAAAAACCCCTGGCATCCGTTGTACCTCGACGACCTGACCACGGTTTTCCCCGACGCCCAACTGGCGATGACCCACCGCGACCCGGTCGATGTGGTCGGCTCCGCCTGCAGCCTGATCAAGGCCGTGCGCCCGATGTACAGCGACAAGGTCGACCTCGAAGTGATCGGCCGGCAGATGGTCGAGACATTCACGATCATGATCGAACGGCAGAACGCCTATCGCGACAGGCACGGTGAGGATGCGATCTTCGACATCCACTACGAAGCGCAGATGCGCGACCCCATCGGCCAGATGAGGAAGCTCTACAAGCACTTCGACGAGCCCTTCACCGCGGCCGCCGAGAGCGCCATGAACGCGTACCTGGCGAGCAACCCGAAGGGCAAGCACGGCAGGCACGAGTATTCGCTGGAGGAATACGGCCTGACGAAGGAAGGCGTGCGCCGGCTGTTCAAGGACTACGTCGAGCGTTTCGACATCCCGACGAAGGCGTAGTGGCGACCGCACGGCGTGAACGACACTTGCGCACGCAGCAGCACTTCAACGACATGGAGAGACGCGTGAAAGTCCAACCCGCCGCTTTCTTGCGCACGACGCTTCCGCTGGGATTGGACCAGATCGGGGCGCTCGACACCGGGCGCTACCATTCGATCTGGCTGCCCGATCACATGGTGAGCTTCTGGCCCGATTCGATCTGGACTCCGGAGTTCACCGATCTGGCCACGGCCTCGCCCTCGCCGCATCGCCATCTCGACGCCATGGCGGTGGCGGGCGCCGCCGCGGTGCTGACGAAGAACGTGCCGATCGCGACCAGCGTCGTCGATACGGTGCGACGCCATCCGGCCATGCTGGCGCAGACCGCGCTGACGCTCGACCATCTCTCCAGGGGCCGCTTCATCCTGGGCCTGGGCAGCGGTGAGACGGAAAACACGGTGCCCTACGGTTTCGACTTCTCCAAACCGGTCGGGCGCTTCGAAGAGGCCCTGCAGGTGATCCGGCTGCTGTGGGAGAGCGAGGGGCCGGTCGATTTCGAGGGGCAGTTCTTCCGCCTCCATCACGCGCGCATGGACACCGAGCTCTACAACGGCCGCCGCCCCCCGATCTGGATCGGCGCCAGCGGGCCGCGCATGCTGGAAATCACCGGCCGCTACGCCGACGGGTGGTGGCCGGCCGGCGCCTGGACGCCAGAGGATTACGCCGCGAAGCTCGCGGTGGTGCGCGATTCGGCCGAGCGCGCCGGGCGCGATCCGATGGCGATCGTGCCGGCTTTCATCCTCATCAGCCTGATCGGTGACGATGACGAGCTCGACGCGATCCTGCGCGCACCGCTGGTCAAGGCGATCCTGCTGCAGGTACCGGCGGCGGATCTGAGGAAGTTCGGCCATGAGCACCCGATGGGCGCAGGCTGGCGCGGCTACCAGGACATCGATCCCGGCGTGCTGACGCGCGCGCGCATCCTCGAATTTCTCGACAAGGTCGATCCGCGGGCGATCCTCGATCTGGTGCCGCACGGTTCACCCAGGCAGGTGGCGCAGACCGTCAAGGCCTATTGCGACGCCGGTCTGCGCGTGCCCAAGATCCTCGACTACGGCGGCATGGCGGGCCTCGCGTACGGCGCCGACTCGGCGCGCAAGGTGCGCGAAGCCGAAGACGAATTGATGAGGCTCACGGGCGGGAACTGAACATGGCCGATCCGCTCGACGCCACTGCGCTGCTCGCCGCCGCTGAATCCGCGACCGGCCTCTGCGACTGGGGCGACCCCACGTTCACGCAGCGCTTCGCCAGGGCCGTGGAGCTGGTACGCGGCGCCAACATGAATGCCGAGGGCGAACGCATCGCCGCGACGAATACCCACTGGTTGCTGTGCGACCGGCTGCGCTTCTTCGACGACCACCTGAAGTATGGCCTCGACAGCGAGGTGATCGAGCGACCGCTCGTCGTCACCGGCGAGCCGCGCTCGGGTACCACGCTGCTGCATGCACTGCTCTCGGTCGACCCCGATGCACGCGCGCTGCGCTTCTGGGAGGTGATGCACCCCTCTCCCCCTCCGGGCCTGGCCACGCCGGACGATCCGCGCCGCGCGCAGGCCGACGCGGAATGGCGCGAGATCAATGCGCGCCTGCCGAACTGGCTGCGCAGCCACCCCTACAACGACATGCTGGGCGACGGCCTGCCCGAGGACGAGCGCACCTGGGCCTTCGATTTTCGCGTGCTGACCCCGACCGCCTGGTGGCGCGTGCCGATGGGCATGGTCGTCGGCGGCCTGCCCGCGGATCCACCGGCGCAATACCGCATCCACCGCATGATGCTGCAGGCGATCCAGCATGGCCGACCGAGGAAATACTGGGTGCTGAAGGGTTTCCACGCGACGCGCTTTCCCGCCTTCTTCGACTGCTATCCGGACGCCCGCGTGCTCTACATCCACCGCGATCCGGTGCAGAGCATCGCCTCGCGCATCAGGATGGCGGCGGACCTCAGCGAGGGACTGACCGGCTCCGTCGACCTGGCAGCGCAGGCCAGAACCCACACCGCGCTCGGCCGCGCCGGCTTCCATGCCATCCTCGACAACCCGATGATCGGCGATCCGCGCATCCACCATGTGCGCTACCAGGACTTCGTGG
>JAKJFB010000181.1:0-343 GCA_022705125.1 Pseudomonadota bacterium | reverse complement strand
CGGTTCTACGGGTTTGCCGGCCATCCCTGGACGAGCGCGGCGGAGGCGGCGATGCGCGACTATCTCGCCAGCAACCGGGGCGACCGTCACGGCAAGTTCCTCTACTCCACCGATCTCATCGATGGCGATATCGACGCGCTGCACGAGGAGTTCGCACCCTATCGCGAGCGCTTCGGCCTCGACATCGAAAAGCGCAAATAGGGTGGCAACCCGGGAGAGCCCCATGCACGAGCGGATCTCCGTCCACCAGATGTGCTTTGCCGGCGCAAGGCTTTGCGATTATGTGCGCCAATGCCGGACGCTGGGCGCGCGACGGATCGGCTTCATCAGCCCCGCGCTGCTG
>JAKJFB010000180.1 GCA_022705125.1 Pseudomonadota bacterium | reverse complement strand
GCTGGAGCGCTACCTGCCCGCAGGCCAGCGCCCGGCCCCCGCCTGAGGCATCCAGCGCATGGATGAGGAGGAGCAGCGCGGCAGCACGGAGATTGCCATCCCGAAATGGCTGCCGACCTTCGCCGACATGATGACGCTGCTGATGTGCTTCTTCGTGCTGCTGCTCACCTTCGCCGAGATGGACATCAAGCGCTACGAACAGATCGCCGGCTCCATGTCGGAAGCCTTCGGCGTGCAGCGCAGGATAGTGGCCGAGAGCGTGCCCATGGGCACCAGCGTGATCGCACTGGAATTCTCGCCCGGCGTGCCGCGGCCCACGCCGATCAGCGAGCCCTACCGGCAGGACGATGCGCTGCCCGAGCTGGCGCCCGACGCCGCGGCGGACGAAGCGACGCCGGATCTTGAGTTGACGGAGCAGATGAAGCGGAACGTCGAGGCGCAGATCCGTGCCACGCAGGCCGATGCGGCCGCGCTGGCCGAGAAGCTCACGGGCGAGATCGCCCGCGGCGAGGTCGAGATCGAGACCAGCGGACGTCGTATCGTGGTGCGGATCCGCGAGCGCGGTTCCTTCGCCTCGGGTTCCGCGGAGCTCAAACCGGAGTACCAGGCGCTGATGCGGCAGTTCCGCGACGTGCTGGCCGCGCAGGAGGGAGCGGTCGAGGTGCAGGGCCACACCGATGATGTGCCGATCGCGACGGCGCGCTTTCGCTCCAACTGGGAGTTGTCGTCGGCGCGGGCGGTGTCGGTCGCCGAGCCGCTGCTCGAGGGCGGCGTGCTGGACCCGCGCCGGCTCTCGGTCACCGGCTTTGCCGACGCGCGCCCGCTGGTGGCCAACGATTCTGCCGACGCACGCGCGCGTAACCGTCGCGTCGAGATCGTGATCGACCAGGGCATCGACCGGCAGCTGCGCGAGCAGCTCGATGCGCTGAAGACCGTGGATCCCGCATACTACCGCTCGCTGCGGCTCGACGAGGCCGGGGAGGGGCGGGGCGGCGCGGTGCACGGATCAGGAGGCGGCAGATGATCGAGAAGCGGAGCGGCGCGGACCGCAGGCGATTCTTTCGCATCGACGACCGGCTGCGGCTCGCCGTGCGCCGCGTGCCGGGCGTCGATGCCGTCGCCGGGAAAGGCCGCGACCTCCGTGGCGACGAGTTCCTGGCGGGTATCGACCGGGGCATAGCCGCGATCATTGCCGCCGCGCGGGTGCAGGCGCCGGCGGTGGGCGAGCTCGCGCAACTGCTGAACCGCAAGCTCGATTACGTGATCGAACGGCTGGGGCAGATCGAGACGCCGCGCGCCGGCCTGCCGCTTGTCGAGCACGAGGTCAGCATCAGCGCCTGCGGGATTGGCCTGCAGAGCGCCGAGCGCTACGAGGCGGGCGAGACGCTGCAGGTCGAGCTGATGCTGCCGCCCGAGGACACCCGCCTGTGCGTGCCGGCGCGCGTGGTGCGCTGCCGCGACGCGACGCCTGGCAACCATCTGCTGCAGCTCGATTTTGCCGGCATGGACCACGACGACCAGGAACTGCTGATCCGCTTCATCCTGCGCCGCCAGGGGCAGTTTCTGCAGGGTCTGCGCGAGCAGCGCGACGCGCGGCGTGCGCGGGTGAGCGCCTGAGGCAGACAGCGCCCGCGGCGCTGACGTAACATCAAATACTTCATCCACGACCCGGAGAATCACGGTGCGCTACGGAATCTGCCTGCCCTACATGAAGCGCGATTACGATCGCGACACCATCCTCGCGTGGTGCCGCGCGATCGATGCCGGCCCCTGGGACAGCCTGTCGTGCGGCGAGCGCATCACCGGATACACCTGCGACATGCGCGTGCTGCTGTCGGCCGCGGCGGCGGTGACCGAGCGGGTGCGGATAGTGCCCTCGCTGTACGTGCTGCCGATGCATTCCGCGGTGTGGGCCGCCAAGGAAATCGCCACGCTGGACGTGCTCTCGGGCGGTCGCGTCACCGTGACCGTCGGCGTCGGCGGGCGCGAGAAGGACTACCGTGCGGTGGGCGCCTCGTTCGCGCACCGCCACGAGCGCATGGACCAGCAGGTCGCCGAGATGCGGCGCATCTGGGCGGGCGAGCCGCCGTTCGAGGGCGCCGATCCGGTCGGGCCCGCGCCGGTGCAGGCCGGAGGCCCGCCGATACTGATCGGCGCGATGGGCCCGAAGGGTATGCGCCGTGGCGCCGCGTGGGCGCAGGGCGTATACCTGTTCTCGATGAACGGCGACAAGGGCGAGATGGCGAAGATGATCGACATGGCCGACAGCGCGTGGGAGGAGGCCGGCCGCGCCGACCGCCCGTACCGCATGGCCGGCTTCTGGCACTCGCTCGCCGATGATGCCGAGCCGCGGCTGCGCCAGTACGTCTACGACTACCTGAAGATCGCCGGTGACGACGTCGCGAAGCTGGTCGCCGGCACCATGACGCGCTCGAACGAGGACGCGGTGCGCCGCGCGATCGATGATTACCGCGAGCTCGAGGTCGACGAGATCATGTTCTCTGCGGTGACCGCGGATCTCGCCGAGCTCGATCGCCTGGCCAATCTCATCGCCAGGATCGGCTGATCCCTCGCCTACGTGACACATTGACTGCTCTGGCACTGTCCGGCTGAAGCCGGACCTACGCTATACTGCGCGCTCTCCTGGGGGTGGGTAACACCTGAGACACCGGCATCGGGCTGGTGAACCCCTCGAACCTGATCCGGATAATGCCGGCGAAGGGATAGGAAAACGCATGCCGCCCGGTGTGCGCGCCAATATCCGCCAGCGCTGGTCCGGATCTCCTTTACGGAGGTCGCGGATGCGTCACGTTTCATTTTCGTCTGCAGGCAGCGCGCGCCGGCGCGCGTTGTCCATGTGCCTTGCCGTCCTCGGCGCGCCGCACGCCGGGGCCGCCGCGGCGCCCGAACGGCTGGAGGAGATCGTGGTCACCGCGCGGCTGCTGCCCAAACCCGTGGATACGGTCCCGGCGAGCATCAGCGTGCTGCCCGCGGCGCTGATCCGCGAGCGCCAGGCCAACCATTTCGAGGAGTTGCTGAACGCGGCGCCGAACGTGAACTACAGTTCGGGCGCCTCGCGCGGGCGCTTCGTGCAGATCCGCGGCATCGGCGAGCGCAGCCAGTTCGTCGATCCGGTCGATCCCTCGGTCGGGCTCTACATCGACGGCATCGACTTCAGCGGGCTGGGCAACGCGGGCACGCTGTTCGACGTCGAGCAGGTCGAGGTGCTGCGCGGCCCGCAGGGCACCGCCTTCGGCGCCAGCGCGATGGCCGGCCTGGTCAACATCCGCTCGGCGGCACCGGCAGACCGGACGATGGCGCGCGTGGAAGGCGGCTTGGCCGAATACGGCGGCAGCACGCTGGGCGCGGTGGCCAGCGGCCCGCTGACGGCCGACCTCGGCGCGCGGCTCGCAGTCCACCGCAACCGCAGCGACGGCTACATCGAGAACGACTTCCTCGGGCGCGACGACACCAACGCCATCGACGAGACCACCGCGCGCGCACGGCTCGACTGGCAGGCCGGCGAGGCGCTGGCGCTCGGGCTGACGCTGATGCGCGTCGAAGCGGACAACGGCTACGACGCGTGGTCGCTGGACAACACCCGCCACACGTTCTCGGACCAACCCGGGCGCGATCGCCAGACCAGCGATGCTGCTGCATTGCGTGCCGACTGGACGACCGGGGCAGGCTTCGACGTGCAGGCCGTCGCGACCTGGATGGGTTCGGACCTCGACTACGGCTACGACGAGGACTGGTCCTACGCGGGCATCTGCGACGGCACCGACTGCGAGGGCTGGGAGTACTCCTCCACCGACCGTTACCTGCGCGACGTCGAGGCGGGCAGCGTGGACCTGCGGCTGGTGTCGCATCCGGGCGAGCTCACGTGGGTCGCCGGGCTCTACGCGGTCAATCGCGACACGCAGCTCGAGCGCCGCTTCCATGACTGGGACGTGGATGCGCCGGGACTCTTCCGCAGCGCTTACGACAGCGGCCACGTCGCGGCCTATGGCGAGCTCGACTGGGCGGCGAGCGAGCGCGTCGCCGTGAGCGGCGGACTGCGGCTGCAGCGCTTCGATGCGGATTACGACGATTCGCTGGGGTTGCGCGAGCAGCCCGGCGACGACCTCTGGGGCGGGCAGCTGAGCGCGCAATACGAGCTGGCGCCGCGTTCGATGGCCTATGCGCTGGTCGCGCGCGGCTACAAGGCCGGCGGCGTGAACGGCGAGGCGATCGGCAAGGCGCAGAAGTCGGGCCTCGATTCCTCGATCATCGCCTTCCTCGGTACGCGCAGCGAGTACGCGGCCGAGACGCTCTGGAACTACGAGCTCGGCTGGAAGTTCGCGAGCAACGACGAGGCATTGCGCGTGCGAGCGGCATTGTTCTACATGGACCGCGACGACGTGCAGCTGAAGGCCTGGTACAACGAAGGGCCGCAGTTCGTGGGCTACACCGACAACGCCGCCAGCGGCAGCAATTACGGGCTCGAACTCGAGGCCGACTGGCAGGTCTTCGAGCGCCTGCGCCTCGATGCCTCGCTCGGCCTGCTCGATACCGAGATCGGGAATTTCGTGGCCAACGACCCGGAGCTCGGCTTCGTCGACAAGGACGGCCGCGAGCAGGCGCAGGCGCCGAACTGGCAGTTCCGCGCGGGTGCCGAGCTCGCGCTGTTCGCGCGCGGCTTCGCGCGGGTCGAATACGAGGGCAAGGACGGCTACTATCTCTCGGACTCCGATGACGAGCGCAGCGAGGCCTACCGGCTGCTGCACCTCGCCGCCGGTTACCGCGGCGATCGCGTCGAGGCCACGGCTTGGCTGCGCAACGCGCTCGACGAGGACTACGTGGTGCATGGCTTCTATTTCGGCAACGACCCGCGCACGTTCTACGTCAACGAGGCCTGGTACCAGTACGGCGCTCCGCGTGTGGCGGGCGTAACCGTGTCCTGGAGTTTCGAATAAAGGAGCGCTCATGCAGATCTCGGTGGACCTCAGCCTGTACCCGCTGCGCGACGACTACATCCCGGTGATCATCGACTTCATCCATCGCGTGCAGGCGCACGAGGGCGTTGAAGTCGTGCGCAACCAGATGACGACCCAGCTGTTCGGCGATTACGGATGCGTGATGGCGGTGCTCACCGAGGAGCTGCGCCACAGCTTCGAGACCCACGGCAAGGCCGTGATCGTCGCCAGGATCGTCAACGGCGATGTGCGTGCCAATCCCTGAGCGCCGGCGATGACAGCGATGCTCGCCGGCTGGCTGCAACTGCACGGCTGGGAAGCCCTGGCCGTGCTGCTCGGTATCACCTACCTGCTGCTGGCGATGCGCGAGAGCCTGTGGTGCTGGCCGGCGGCCTTCCTCAGCACGCTGATCTACCTGTTCCTGTTCTGGCACGCGGAGTTGCCGATGGAATCGGGGCTGCAGTTCTACTACCTCGCGATGGCCGTCTACGGCTGGTGGCACTGGCGCGGCGGTACCACCGAGGCGGCTGAACCCCTGCCGGTACGCACATGGCCGTGGCGCTACCACGTCGTGGCCATCGTGCTGGTGCTCGCCGCCACGCTGGCCTCGGGAGCCGCGCTCACGCATGCCGGCCTGGGGCGGCTGCCCTACCTCGATTCGTTCACGACCTGGGGCGCGATCCTCACGACCTGGATGGTGGCGCAGAAGGTGCTGGAGAACTGGCTCTACTGGCTGGTGGTCGACGGCGTGTCACTGTACCTGTACCTCGACCGCGGGCTGCACCTCACCGCGCTGCTGTTTGTGGTCTATCTTGTGATCGTGGTTTTCGGGTACTTCCAGTGGCGTCGTCATTATCGTGAACAACATGCAGCGTCCGATGCCCCGCGCGCTGGCTGAACTGTTCCGCGACTGGCGCCCCGACAGCCTCGACACCACGCCCGAACTGGAAGCCGTGTTCAGCTCGGGCCACAGCAACCGCAGCTTCCTGGTGCGCCTGGGCCGCCGGCGCATCGTCGTGCGGCTGCCCGAGGGCAACGGGGAGCGCCTCGGCATCGACCGCCACGTGGAGCAGCGCGTACTGGCGCTTGCCGACCGCATCGGGCTCGGCGCCCCGGTGCTCTACTGCGACCCCGCGCGCGGCATCCTCGTCACCGCTTACCTCGAATCGAAGCCGCTGCGCGTCGAAGGCATCGCCGCCGATCACACGATCGACCGTCTCGCCGCCGCGCTGCACCTGCTGCATCGCCAGGAGCTCGACGTGCCGGTG
>JAKJFB010000017.1:2357-20916 GCA_022705125.1 Pseudomonadota bacterium | reverse complement strand
GACTTCGGCACTACGATCGGTTGCATCGCTCCGAGCCAAGCGTGGAACTCCGTGAGCACCGGACGGCTGTCACGCTCGCGCTCGATCAGCCGCTCCTCGTGTGTCGGGGCTGTCTCGCGCCGGGTCATCTTGCGTTCGATTTCGAAGAGCCGGTTGCAGAACGCGAGTCCCTGGTGCGCTTTGCCGATCACTTGGCGCTTGTCTTTGGGCAGCGCCTGGATCGCCTCATGGAAACCTCGGCGCGCGTGGGCCCAGCACCCCGAAAGGGTGATGTGTGCCATGCCTTCGTAGCCGGCATAGCCATCGACATGCAGGTAGCCCCGGAACCCGCTCAGGAAGGTGCGCGGATACTCCCCACCGCGGCCAGTCTGGTAGTCATAGAGCACGATCGGTGGCCCGTCGGCACCGGCACTGCGGTAGAGCCACATGTAGGACTTTGTCTGGGCCTCCCGCCCCGGCTCCCGCAGCACCTGCACCGTGGTCTCGTCAGCGTGCAGCACCGAGCGCTGGCGCAAGCGGTATTGCAGCCGTTGGTAGACTCCTTCCAGCCGCTCGGCGCTGCGGATCATCCACTGCGAGCTCATCGAGCGTGGCAGCGGGACGCCCAGCAACTCGAACTGGCTCTCCAGGCGGTAGAGCGGCAGCCCGTAGGCGAACTTCGCCACGATGATGTGCGCCAGCAGGTTCGCCGACGCATAGCTCTTGGGGATCGGCGGCTTCGGGGCCGGGGCAGTCACGATCGTGGCCTGTTCGGCGCTTCGCTCGCACTGGCGGCAGCCGTAGACATGGCGCACATGCTCGATGCGCTTGATGCTCGCCGGGATGAACTCCAACTCCTCGCGCGACTCGGTGCTCATCGGGTGCAGCGCGCCGTGGCAGCAGGGGCAGATCTGCTCCTCGGGCGCCAGCGTGTACTCGATGCGCTCGCTCGGCAGCGACTCGGGCAGCCCCTTGCGACCGCGCTTGTGGCGGGTGTGGGCGGCGACCGGGGTCTCGACCTCGATCTCGACCTCGGTCGGTGCGCTGTCCTGCGCGAGCTCGGCTTCGTTGAACAGTAACGCCTGCGCCACCGTCGTCTCGCTGGAGGCACCGAACTGCTTGTGCCGGAGCAGCCGGAACTGCTCCTCGAAGAAGGCGACGCGTGACTGCAACGATTCGATCTGCAGCTCCTGGGCACCAATGCGCTGGTCGCGTTCGGCAAGATCGCGTTCGCGTTGTGCGATGTGCTCGGAATGGATGGCGATGCTCCGTTCCCGCTCGACGAGCATCGCGATCAGTGCATCGCGGTTGCGGGGGAGATCGTGCGCAGCGGTAACCATGCGCCGCAGTGTACGCACGCGCGTGCGTGCGCGCACGAAGGAATCGCCCGCAGTATCGACGCGAATGGCGCTGGAAATTTCTGCTCAGATCGCGATGCGTGCAGCGACCGCACGATGCGCGCGTGACTGCTCGATCGCGAGCCCGTCGAGGAGCCAGGCGAGCTGGCGCGGCGTGATGCAGAGCGCCTCGTTCGGTGCAGCCACCGGCCACGCGAAACGCCCGCGCTCGAGGCGGCGGTAGTAGAGCCAGTAGCCGTTGTGATCCCAGTAGAGGATCTTCAGCTTGTCGCGCCCGCGGTTGCAGAACACGAACCAATGCGCCGAGAGCGGGTCGAGGGCGAGGGAGGCAGCCACGATCGCGGCGAGCCCGTCGATCGACTTGCGCATGTCGGTGGCACCTACCGCGAGGAACACGCGCGTGCCCGGCCCCGGGCTCAGCATCCGAGCGTCTCCAGCGCACGGCGCAGTGTCGGCACATCGAAGCCGACCGAGAGATCGATACGCACCGCGCCGGCATGCAGTTGAATGCCGCTCGTGCCGGTCCCGAAGCTGCACATCGGCGCCGCCGCATCCTCGGCACGCAGTTCCACAGACACCAGGCGCGGTGCGAACGGGCCCGGCAGCGCCGGGCCGGCGCCCGGCATTACCCGCTTGCGGCTCCAGTAGCCGAAGCTCGACAGAGACAGACCGTGCTTGGCACAGTACTCCCTGCGCGAGAGCAGGCCACGGCGCTGGCGGGAGAGGTGCTTCGCCCAGAAGCGGGCGCGGTCGGTACGGGTCATCGCGCTACTCCGACAGGGATATCGGAGCGGGATTCTCGGCGACGGCTACCACTCAGGGAAATGTGGGGATAAAAACCCGCTCACCGTTCTTCGTCGTCGAGCACCTCACCGGCATGCCGGTCAGCGCGACCGCGGGCTTCGTGACCAGCGCCGCGGCCGTGTGCCTCGCGGGCTCGCTGGCGCTCGAACAGATGCAGCGCCGCGTCGAGCGCCTGCGCATCGGCCTGCGCGGATTCGCCTCGATGAAGGACGCCGCGTCGCAGCCGCGCGCCGGCGCAGAGCCCGATGCTAGAATCGCGAGCCGGGACTGATCCCGACGGGCCCACGCGCCGGCGCCAGCCGGACTGCCGGCTGTTCATTCCGTTTTGACTGGATCGGCGCATGACGCAAGGCAAGAGAATTCTGGTTACCGGCGGCGCGGGATTCATCGGATCGCACCTGTGCCGGCGACTGCTGGCGCGCGGCGACGAGGTCGTGTGCGTCGACAACTTCTATACCGGGCGCAAGTCGAACGTGCTCGACCTGCTCGGCAATCCGCTGTTCGAGATCCTGCGCCACGACGTCACCTTTCCTCTCTACGCCGAAGTCGACCAGATCTACAACCTGGCCTGCCCTGCCTCCCCGATCTATTACCAGTTCGATCCGGTGCAGACGACGAAGACCTCGGTACACGGCGCCATCAACATGCTCGGGCTGGCCAAGCGGCTGAAGGCCCCCATCCTGCAGGCCTCGACATCCGAGGTCTACGGCGACCCCGAGGTCCATCCCCAGCACGAATCCTACTGGGGACGCGTCAACCCGGTCGGGCCGCGCAGCTGCTACGACGAGGGCAAGCGCTGCGCCGAGACGCTGTTCTTCGACTACCACCGCCAGCACCGGCTCGCGATCCGCGTGATCCGGATATTCAACACCTACGGCCCGAACATGCAGCCCGACGACGGCCGCGTCGTCAGCAACTTCATCGTGCAGGCGCTGCGCGGCGAGGACCTCACCATCTACGGCGACGGCACGCAGACACGCTCGTTCTGCTATGTGGACGACCTGGTCGAGGCGATGATCCGCATGATGGACAACGCCGAAAACGATCCGGGCCCCGTCAATCTCGGAAATCCCGTCGAATCGACCATCCTGCAGATCGCCGAGACCATCCGCCGGCTCACCGGCTCGCCCTGACCGGATCGACCTCGGTGATCAGCTACCACCCGCTGCCGCAGGACGACCCGCGCCAGCGCCAGCCGGACATCTCGCGGGCGCGCGAGCTGCTCGGCTGGGAGCCCACGACGGGGCTGGAGGACGGCCTGGCGAAGACCATCGCATACTTCCGGAAAACATTGTGAAGCTCAGCATCGTCATACCCTGCTACAACGAAAAATCGACCATCGAGGATCTCATCGAGGCCGTGCGCAACGCACCGGGCGGCGACAAGGAGATCATCGTCGTCGACGACTGCTCCACCGACGGCACCACCGAACTGCTGCGCGAGCGGCTCGCCGCCCGCATCGACCGGCTGATCCACCAGCCCGTGAACCGCGGCAAGGGTGCCGCGCTGCGCACCGGCATCGCGGCTGCGACCGGCGACATCGTGATCATCCAGGACGCGGACCTCGAATACGATCCGCGGCAGTACGACGTGCTGATTGCACCGATCGTGCAGGACAAGGCCGACGTGGTCTACGGCTCGCGCTTCATCGGCTCGGAGCCGCACCGCGTGCTGTATTTCTGGCATCGCCTCGGCAACGGCCTGCTGACGCTGTTCTCCAACATGCTGACCAACCTGAACCTCACCGACATGGAAACCTGCTACAAGGTGTTCCGGCGCGAACTCATCCAGGGCATCGCGATCGAGGAGGACCGCTTCGGCTTCGAGCCCGAGATCACGGCGAAGATCGCGCGCAGCCGCTGCCGCATCTACGAGGTGGGCATCTCCTATCACGGGCGCACCTACGAGGAAGGCAAGAAGATCGGCTGGAAGGACGGCGTGCGCGCCATCTACTGCATCCTGAAATACAACCTGTTGCGGTAGCGACCCGGTGCAGATCGTGCGCTATTTCTTCGTCGGCGGCGTCGCCGCGGTGGTGGACATCGCGGTCTTCGCCGCCCTGATCAACCTGCTCGGCATGCATTACCTGGTAGCCGGTATGGCGGGCTTCCTGCTCGCCACCGGGGTCAACTACGTGCTCAGCGTGCGCCACGTGTTCGCGGCCGGGGCGCGCTTTTCGCGGCGCAAGGAACTGCTGGCGGTCTATGCGGTCAGCGCGGTCGGGCTGCTGTGGCACCAGGCCGCGCTGTACGCCGGCGTCGAGATGCTCGGCATGAACGTGTACGCCGCCAAGATCGGCGCTATCGCGCTGGTGTTCTTCTGGAATTTCTTCCTGCGCAAGCACTTCGTGTTCGCGCCCGCCGCGCGCAAGACCTGACGCGACTCAGGCGTCGACGTCGCGCACGATCGCACCGCCCGCCGCGGCGCTCTCCGGCAGGCCGGTCACGAGGCACACGTCCTTGACCACGGGCTTGCCGAATTCGATGTATTCCCAGCGCTGCAGCACCGCGCAGGGAATATCGAAGGGCGGCAGGTCCAGCCGCAGCGAGCGGCACTCGCCGGGCGCGATCTCGCTGTTGGTGTCGTGATCCGGAAAGACGCCGCTGGCGATGATCGAGGAGCGGTAATTGCGCCGGAAGATGTCCGTGTAGTAGCGGATGTCCGCGATGGGCAGGTGTTGCAGCACATCCTTGCTGATCAGCAGGTCCGCGGGAGGCAGGCGCGTACCGTCCTCGAGCCGGTGGAAGCGGATGTTGTCGGCTCCATGGTGGTCGCGATTCCAGCGCACCGGTCCGTCGACGATGTCGAAGCCGTCGTATTCGATGCCGCTCCAGTCGATTTCCCGCGCGTAGCTCCAGAAACCGCAGCCGAACTCCACCACCGAGCGCACGCGATTGTGGCGCATGAAGTCCTGCAGCAGCGCGACGAAACGGGCGTAGCAGGACTCCAGCGGTTCGTAGCCTGCCTGCTGCGCATGCCATTCCCCGGAGTCGAGCGCCCACACGTCCTTGTTGTAGATCTCACTGAATGCGCTGTTCGCGGCCTTGATGCGACCCATGTCCGATGCTCCAAGCTTTACGTGAGAGAGTACAGGTAGACCGGCCTTCCTCAGGCAGCGGGCTGCAGGTGCGTGGCGCGAAAGCGTGTGGCGATCTCCGCGCCGCGACGGCGCAGCGGCACCTCGACCAGCCGGTAATTGAGCTCCGCGAACACCACCATCAGCACCACGGCCGTCACCAGGAATTTGCCGGTGAAATTCGGATCGAAGCCGATGCCCGGCGGCTGCAGGCGGAACCAGATCTCGCGCGTCGCGAAATAGGCCGGGATGTGGATCAGGTAGATCGCGTAGGAACGGCTGCCCACCCACAGCAACAGCTTCTTGATCCACCCCGGCGCCATGATGTAGTTGCGGTCGTAGGATGCCATGAACACCAGGATCGCGCCGATGAAGGCCACCAGGCTGATCGGCACCGGCACGTGCATGTCCTCGCCGCCGACGAGGGCCAGGCCGCCGGCGAGTATGCACACCAGCGCGATACGTACCCAGCGGTTCGCCATGAAACGCGGTTCGAACAGCCGGTAGCTGTCCAGGCGCGACCAGATCGCGATCAGCACGCCGAGTGCCAGCGCGTCGCAGCGCATGATGGTGCCGAGCGGCGTGCGCGGAAACACCAGCTGCAGCACCACCACCACGGCGAGCACCAGCGGCAGGCGTTTGCCGCAAAGCCAGACCACGAAGGGCAGCACCAGGTAGAACTGCTCCTCCAGCGACAGGCTCCAGTAGGGGAAG
This sequence comes from Pseudomonadota bacterium, assembly GCA_022705125.1. The sequence continues at coordinate 14,985 of JAKJFB010000017.1, read as the reverse complement.
GTCGCGCCGGCCTCGAATTTCCCGTAGGTGAGCATCACCCGCAGGTTGTTCACGTTGAACACCGCGGTGAGCGCGCCCTCGAGGTTCGCGCGCAGCGAACCCCAGGCGCCGGAGCGGTCGAAGAACACGCAGGCGACCAGGATCACGGCCAGCCACAGCCACGCCGAGGGAATCAGGCGCCACGCGCGGCGGATCCAGAACGCGAGCGTCGTCACCAGGCGCTCGTGCGTCGAATCCGCGGCCGTGATCGCGGGAACGAGGCTGCGCGCGATCACGAATCCCGAGATCACGAAAAAGAGATCCACGCCGGACCACATCCCGGTCCAGCCGAAGAAGGTCGTGTGCAGCGGCCCGCCGACCCACGCGAACAGGTTCATGTGCATGTGCTCGATGCACACGAAGATGACCGCGATCGCGCGCAGTACCTCGATGTCGTCGATCCGTCCCTTCATCTCGTCACGCTCCGCAATTGTCCGGCCGCGCCGCCGCGGCGCCGGCGCGCAGCAGCCTCAAACGGCGCTGCACAGGTAGATGCCGCCCATGATCAGCACGACGCCGGCCATGTACGGCAGGTCGACGCGCTCGCCCAGGAACAGCACGCTCAGCAACGGCACCACCACGAAGGACAGCGCCATGAACGGGTAGACCAGCGTGAGCTCGACCTGCCTGAGCACGTAGATCCACAGCGCCATCCCGATCACGTAGATCAGCAGCGCCGCGCCGATCAGTCCCCACGCACGCAGCAGCGGCGCGGCGTCGGCCGCGGATGCCGAGGCGCCCGCCTTCATCAGTATCTGCGCGACCGCGTTCAGCAGGATCGTGAGTATCGCGAGCGCGTAGACCTTGTTCGTCATCATCTGGCCCCCGGGGCGAATGAAACAGCTTCAGCCGTGCAGATACGCGCGGGCGCGATCGCGGCGCGGCTGCGCGCAGGCAAAGTGCTGGAAAAGGGAGATGCCGCGCGACAGGCCGAGCACCTTCATCGAGACCTCGCCGAAGAAATAACGCAGCACCGCCTCGATCTCGCGCGCCGTGTTCACGTGCTCATGGCGCATGATCCTGCCGTAATCGAGGCGATGACGCAGCCAGAACTCCAGGCCGGTGCTCAGTCTCCAGCTCAGGTACCACACCCAGGTGCCCTCGCTGGGAATCGATGCGCGGAACGTGCCGCCCTCGGCGAGCAGCAGGCACGAGCGCGCGACCACCTCCGGCAGATCGCACAGGTGCTCGAGCACCGCGCTCGAGGTGATCCGGTCATAGCGCGCCTCGGCGGGCACCTCGCGGATGTCGGCATGGACGTGGCGCACGCGTGCGAGAGCGGGCGAGTCCCGGAACAGCTCGGCAAAGGGCTCGACGATGTCGTAGGGGCCGCACGCCGGCTCGAAGCCGAGCTGGTTCAGCGTGCCCGCGCCGAGCTCCAGCGTGCTGACACCGCTCGCGCCGGGGCGCAGGTCGGCAGCCAAGTGCCGGTGCAGCCAGGCCTCCACGGCCTGGGCGGCACTGGCCGCGGCCGAGCCGCCCTCGCGGTTCTCGCGATACCAGCTCACGTAGATGCGCGCGATCTCCTCGGGCAATGCGGGGCGCGTCTTGGGGAACTGCTCGAACATCAGGCCGTTGCCTCCTGCACATTGCTGCGCCGTACCCGCGCGCGCAGCGCGATGAGCGCGAACGCGAGCACCGCCGCCAGGCTGATGCACACCCCGATGCGAAACGACAGCGGCGCGTAGCGCAGGCGCACGTGATTGAGGCCCGCATCCAGGCGCACCGCCTTGCCCGCCAGCTGTGCCGGGTACACGGTGCGGTCCTCGCCGTTCACGCGCGCGCGCCAGCCGGGATACCAGGAATCGGCAACGAACAGCCAGCCCGGCGCATCGGTTCGCACCTCGATGCGCATATCGTCGGCCGTCGCCGCGCGCACCTCGATGCGCGCCGTCTCCGGCGCCGGCGCGGCGTCACAGGCACTGCGCGGATCATCGGGACTGGGCAGGCCCTCGATCACCAGCGGCAGGTTCGCGCAGGGTTCGGCAGCCCGCAACCGCGCCAGCGCCGCGTCGGCGGATTCCACGAACACCGCGTCGCGATAGAACTGCCAGCGCCCGCGCGCGGCCGGATTCTCGCTGAGCGGCGCCAGCGCCTCGCCCGAGCGCAGCGCCGCATCCGCGGCGGGCGCGAATCCGCCGAGTGTCAGGTAACGCACGCCGAGGATGTCGGTGATGCGCGTCCCGGGCGCGCGCGGCGTGCCCTGCAGCATTTCCTCGCGCACCAGGTCGGTCGCGAGCTTCGAGCGCCTGAGCTGCAGCGCCATCGCGCCGTTGATCGCCGGCACGTCCCACAGCATGTTCGTCATCGGCGACAACGCGGCGAGCGCCTGCGGTATGCGCAGCGGCGCCTCGCGCGAGCGCGCGTGCGCAAAGCCGACGATGACCGTATTGATCGACAGGTCCGCGGTGTTGGCCGCGCAAGCACCGGCGCGCCAGCAGGTCTGTTGCAGCACGCCCGGGCGCGCGACGAGGTCGGTCGGCGCGAAGTAGATTGCCTGCGCGCGCAGCACCCCGATCTCGACGACGAGCGCGATCAGCAGCGCCGCCGGCAGCAAGGCCTCGCGCCGCGCCAGGATCAGCGCCACGGCGCAGCCAGCGCACAGCGCAAGGCTCGCGTAGTGCCACCAGTGCACCTGTGCCGTGTGCAACGCCAGCGCGGCGCCGAGTACGGGCAGCGCGCTGCCCAGCAACAGCGCGACACGGCGGCGCGCCGGCCGCCCGGCATCGGCGAGCGCCTCGACACCCAGCGCCGCGACCACTCCCGCGCCGACGATGCCGATATAGAAATACGGGGTCATCAGGCGGAAGAAACGCATCCCCGGCACCAGGCCATGGCGGTGGATGAACTCGAAGCCCGGCGCCTGCGCGCCGAAGCCGAGATAGCACAGCGACAGCGTCGCCAGCACCACGCCCGGTGCGCGCGCGCCGCGCGCCGAGAACACGCCCGCCACGAACAGCGCCGAGACGGCCATGCTGCCGAGCAGGGTGAAATTCGGCGTCAGCTCCTCGGGCACCCTGTCCGTGAACAGGAAGCCGCGAAAGAACGTTTGCGGCTGGAAGCGCACGTAATCGACGCCCGCGGCCCGATGGGATTCGCCGGCCAGCTCGAGCATCGGCAGCAGCTGCGCCGCGCACAGCCCGAGCGTCAGCACCACGGCCACCAGTGCCGGCCCGAGCAGGGCACGGAGCCGCACGACGAATTCGCCGCGCCGCGCCCAGCCGAACGCGCCGGGCAGCAGCGACAGGAACAGGAAGACCACGATCCCCTGTACCACGTGCGGATAGCCCGCCAGCACGAGATAGCTCATCGCGAGCGCCAGCCACAGGCCGCCGGGCACGTCGGCACGCCGCAACAGGCGCTCGAAGGCGAGCATCACCCAGGGCACGGCCATCGCGACGTTGGAGATCGTCAGGTTGCCCTGCAGCGTCAGCCACATCGTGGAGCCGATCGTCGCCGCGGCGCCGAACAGCGCGCTCACCGGGCGGCAGCCGAGCTCGCGGCACAGCAGGTACACGCCGAGGCCGCCGAGGAAGGTGCACAGCGCGTGGTAGACGTCGACGCCGGTGAGCGGCTCGAACAGCGCGGCGACCAGCAGGTTCAGCGGATTCAGGAAGCCGCCCTGGCTTTCGGCAAAGACCGGGTGCCCGACATACACGAGATCCGTCCACAGCAGGCTGTAGTCGCCGTACAGCACCTCGCGCAGGTAGTGCAGCATCGGGATGCCGTGGAAGAGCGAGTCACCGATGAGGATCGCGCGCGGGCCGAACAGCGCCGGCGCGAACAGCGCCAGCGAGGCCGCCAGGATCAGCGCCGCGGCCGCCAGGTCGGGACCGCGCTGCGTCGTGGCCACGCGCGCCGCGGTCACGGATTGCGCCTGCCCGACTGGCGCAGCACCGAGCGGTGCAGCACCCTGCGCGGCACGTTGCCGATGTCGACGGTGAGGAACAGGATCAGCAGGTTGAGGCTCACGATCAGCTGCAGCGCGACCAGCATCACGGTGCCGGCGGTCGCCGGGTGGCCGGTCGCGTAGCTGCGGTACCACTCCAGCGCGCCGAAGATGCCGCCGCTGCCGAGCAGCAGCAGGCCGACGACCAGGCTCACGGACCCGAGGTTGAAGTCGCGCAGGAAATGGTTGTAGAAGACACGCTTGAACAGGCGGCTGGCGTACTTCAGCGGAAAGCCGAGCGCGGTGGCGCCGATGCGCAGGCTGCTCTGCTCGTCGGCGTAGTGCGCCCGCACGGGCATGTCCTGAACCACCGCGCGCAGCGTGCCCAGCCGGAACAGCAGGTCGCTCTCGAAGAAATAGCGCGGCGCCAGCTTGTCCAGCGGCAGCATGTGAAGCACTTCGGCGTGTATTGCGATGAAGCCGTTGGTCGGGTCCATCACGTCCCAGTAGCCGCTGACCGCCTTGTTCACGAACGACAGCACGGCATTGCCGAACAGGCGCAGCGCCGGCATCTGCGCCACGTCCTCGAGGAAGAAGAAGCGGTTGCCCTTGGTGACGTCGGCATTGCCCGCGATGATGGGCTGGACCAGGTAGGGAATCAGCTCCGGATCGTACTGGGCATCGCCGTCGAGCTTCACCACGATGTCGGCGCCGCCCTCCAGTGCCGCGCGCACGCCGCTGATCACCGCAGCGCCCACCCCCTGGTTTTGCGCGTGGACGATCAACCGCACCCGCGGGTCGTTCACCTGCTGGCGCACCAGCGCGCCGCTGTGCTCCGGACAGGCGTCGTCGACCACGATGATGCGCGTGACCAGCGGCGGGATGCGCGCGATCAGCGGCACGATCTGCCGCGCGACCCGGTAGGCGGGAATGACGACGGCGATGGACGTCATATGGCTGTCCTCACACCTCGACCCACGCCTCGCGTCGCAGCAGCGGCTGCACGCGCCCGTACTGCCAGCGCGCGACCGGGTGGCCAAAACACTGTTCGGCCGGGATCTCCGGCAGCAGCTCGGCGGCGATGTCGTTGCGCACGAACACCACGTTGAAGCCGTAGCGGTTGGCGCCCACCAGCCGGTAGCCCTTCTCGCGCCCGAGCTTGACCATCGCGGGCAACGAGGCGCCGCAATAATCGACCTCGGTCTGCAGCACCGGATCGACCAGCTTGCGCACGCAGAACTGCGGATCGTAGGGCACCGTGACCGCGGCATCGGCCATCCAGCCGGCCTGGATCTCGATGATCACCACGCGCGGATTCGCTGCCGTGATCGCCCGCCACAGCCAGTAGTCGTTGCCATCGACATCGATCGACAGCAGGTCGATCTCGCGATCGAATCCGTAGCGCGCGATCACCTCGTTGACGTTCTCCGCCGTGAGCCATGCCTGGCAGATCGCCGGAGGGATGCGCATCGTGTCGGGATGCCGCCAGTAGAAGTCGTTGGCGATGCGGATGTTCTCCTCGCTGCCGTCGCACAGCAGCGCGTGCCAGCCGTGGTTGATGATCAGGTTGGCCGCGTTGCACTCGCGCCCGTTGCCGGCGCACATCTCGACCACGTACCTGCTGGTGGTGCCGATCACGCTGAACAGGTAGTGCAGGATGCCGTCCTCGCCGTTCTGCGAGTGGTTGCGGAACTCGACGCTGCCGAAGTCGTGCCGCACGCCGGCGGCCGCGTCGCGCCGGTACTGCAGCGCCAGCAGCTGCTGGGTGCCGCGATCGACATAGTTGGGCTGCGCCGCCTGCTCCTGCGCGGCAACGAGGCGCGCGAGGCCGGACTCCAGCGCCGCGAGGCGCGCCTCGATGGCGGCAACCGCACTGTCGCCGCCCGGTGCCCTGTCCTGGATCCACTTGCCCATGTCGCTATGTCCCCTGCCCGGCTGCCGCGGCAACCGGTGTCCCGTGTTATTTGCGCCGCGCCACGATCACGCGGCTCTTCGGCATCAGCCCGTTCAGCGCGCGGCGCAAGCCCTCCGTTTCCGGCAGCTCCAGCAGACGCGTCCAGGTCTCCGTCCAGCTCTGCAACAGCGGATGATACGGCGGGCGGATGCGGTCCATCGCCGTCGCGTCGTCGCCGGCCTCCCGCTGGCTCGCCCAGAAGAAGTTCATCCACAGGAACCAGTAGAAACCCCACTGGCCGCGGCCCTCGACCTGCAGCCCGCACGATTCGGCCAGCTCCTCCAGTTCGCGCGGCTCGATGATGCGCACGTGATTGGGTGCGGCGAAATACGAGGCGTGCGCAAACGGCTGCTGGAAGCGCTCCGAGGCCGCATCCGGCACGCTGATCAGGTACTTCGCGCCCGGTGCGCCGACGCGCACCATCTCGCGCAGCACGGCCGCGGGATCCTCCACGTGCTCCAGAACCTCGGTGGCGATGATACGGCTCATGCACCCGTCCGGCAGCGGCAGGCGGTCGCCGCTGGCCACCAGCCCGGCATGGCGCGTGAGGCCGCGCTCGCTCAGGCGATCCGACAGGGAGCGCACCTTCGCCGGGTCGACGTCGCAGAATGTCGTGCGCGCGCCCTGCTGTGCCGCGAACATCACGGCAAGACCGTCACCGCACCCGACATCCAGCAGCTCGTCCTGCGGGCCCAGCGCGAAGCCGGTGAACAGTTCGCCGGTTTCGGCATTCAACCAGTCGCTCATCACCATGTCGACGAGGCCGCAATGGCGCGGGTCGCGCCGCGGGTCGGCATCGTCGACGGCGTGGCGTTCGCCGGCGTCACCATCAGGCGGCGCCGGCGCACGACGGCGCAGCAGTTGCCTCAGCTTCGCGCGCATGGGGTATTTCCCGTCGCCGCAGGAGCGGCGGCGCGCGCATCGCGCCTCGCGTAGCCGATCGCGGCGGCATGCGCCGCGAAGAAGCGCGCCAGGTGCTCGCGCGCCACGTCCTGCGAACAATGCTGCTGCAGGCGCCGGCTCGCCGCCTCGGCCATGCGCGCATAGGCATCCGGGTCGGCGCCGCGCAATTCGCGGCTCGTTGCGTAGGCGCGCCGCAACCCTTCCCACTCGGGACGAAAGCGCCGGGTACGCAGGATCAGGCCCATGTCCTGCGGCCAGTGATACAGCTCCTCGTGCGCACGCACGGGGAAGCCGCACTCGCCATCGAGGTAGTCGAGCATCGCGGTGTGCGCCGGCGCGATGGCCGGCACACCGGCCGACATGTACTCCATGAGCGGCAGGCACTGGCCTTCGCCGAGCGAGGAGTTGACCGCGAAATCGGTGGCGCAGATGAGCCTGGCGTACTGCGCGTCATCGAGATGCGCGTGCAGCAGCACGATGCGCGCCGGGGTGCGCGGGAGCTTGCGCAGCAGCGCCAGCACCTCCTCGAGCGCCTTGTCGCGATCGTGATGCACCAGCTTCAGAACCAGCGTGCAGTCCGCGACATCCCGGAAGGCCCAGCAGAACGCGCTGACGAGGTCCTCCCAGTTCTTGCGTCCGTCCAGCGGGCAGAACACGGCCGTATACACCACGCCATCGAGACGCAGCTGCTGGCGCCGGCGCGGGTGCGCGGCGATCAGCGCCTGTGGCGGCTCGGTGAAATCGCATGCGCGGCTGTCCATCAGGGTCCCGTCCAGTTCGACGGACCGGTCGGCGCCGCTGGTCTCGCGTCGCCGCGCGGCGAGCGGCGCGAAGCGGTCCCAGACGGGCGCGGGCACCGACACGACCGGATAGTCCGGCCGTATCGCGCGGCGCACCACCTGTGCCGTGAATTGCGAGTGCGTGATGGCGCTGCCGAGCATCGCCACTTGGGACAGCGACAGCCGCGAGCTGAAAATCATCCGGCAATTCGGCTATGAGGATTTCAAGGGACGCCTGTCGTGACGCCGGCATATCCGCCCGGCGGCGGCCGGCGCGTGGGCACCCGGTGCGGCGGCGCGAAACACAGCAGCACGCAGTATTCGCCGCTGGCGGCGCAGTCGCGGTACCAGGCGTCCGCCTCGCGCAGCGGGTCCGCGATCTCGACCACCCTGCCCAGCGCCTGCAGCACGGGCAGGTAGGCCTGCATCACGAAGTAGTAGCTGTAGTCGGCGCGTCCGACCTCGCCTTCGATCGAGTCCGCGGTGAACGGCACGTGGACCAGGAAGATCATGCGTCGGCACCCGCCGGCCTCGCGCTGCGCGCCGGCGGCCGGCGCCACGCCGAGGAAAGCCCCGATGCTGTCGGTCACGCGCTCGACCGTGCAGTAGCGCTGCATCGCCGCAGCCGCCGCCACGCCCATCTGCCGGTACGCCTGCGGGTCCTCGCGGTATACGCCGAGACTGTGACGGAAAGCGGCAACCGTCGACTCCCAGCTCACCCGGTACTGCAGGGTGCGCAGCAGCGCGCGGTCGTCATGAGGCCAGATGCACGGCTCGGTGGTGGCCTCGATCGCGATCGAATTGGCATCGTCGAGGTAGTCGAGCAGCGAGGTATGGCGCGGCGCCAGCGCCGGCTTGCCGCAGCTCATGAACTCCATCAGCGGGATGCAGAGCCCTTCGGCCTTGGACACGTTGACGTAGAAATCCGTGCGCCCGATCAGCTGCCCGTAATCCTGTTCGTCGAGGAAACCGTGGACCACGACCACCCGGCACGCAAACGCCGGCAGGCGCTGCATCAGGCTGTGCAGCTCGAAGATGTAGCTGCGCTGCAACTGCTGCGTCATCTTCAGCAGCAGCGTGACATCGTCGCGCCCGGCGAACGCGGTGCAGAAGGCAGAGACCAGCATGTCCCAGTTCTTGCGGTCGTCGCGGGGATTCAGGACGCTGGTGTAGACCACACCGTCCAGCGTGAGCGCCTGCCGCACGTGCGCCGCCACCGCGCGCGCGGGTGCGGGGGGCAGGGGCATGGCATCGAGTATGTCGAGCTCGTCGATCGCCAGGCGGCACAAGCCGATGCCGAGCGTGCGTGCGTCCTCGGGCTCGGATGCCGGCAGCTTGCGGACCCCGGTGAACCCCACCACCTGCGCCGGCTCGGTCAGATCGAATTCGAGCGCGATCACCTCGGCCTCGGCCTTCGGCACTATCGTGCGGGTCTGCTCGCCGAGGTAGAGGCTGAGCGGCGCCCCGGCATTCTGCGCATAGCCGACCATTTCCACCCGCATGGCTATTCGCCCGTTCACCGGCCGGGGGAGCATCAGCCACGGCGCTGTCGAAGCCGACCAGGCACCCCACGGCTCGGGGGCCCAGAACTCCTGCAGCAGCGCGCTCTCGGGGCAGCCGGCGCGCAATTCGAGCCTGATCGTGCCGTCCGACGGCGCTTCGACGGCGGGCAGCAGCCTGAGCCCGGTGATGCCGAAGCCGATGCTGCGCTCCTCGGCGGCCCCCGCCAGCGGGCGGGGATCGATGCCCATGATGTGCAGCATGCACGCGGGCCGGCCGAGCCGGAAGCGCAGCGTATGCAATTCCTCGCCCCCGCCGATGCACAGCGGCTGGAACGCATCGCCCAGCGCCGCGACCAGGGGCCGGCCCTGGTTCCTGCCGTAGGCCCGCACGTCGAGCTCGATGGCCACCTCGCCGTGGAGCAGCCACGGCAGCGCGATCGCGATCTCGGCGTTGCGCGACCACGCGCCCCAGGGCTCGGGCCGGTAAAAACCCAGCAACGCACCCGTGTCTGGCGACAGCAGGCGAAAATCCAGCGCGTGCGCCTGTCCGTCCCACAACTCGAGCGCATACGCGGCGTAGGGGCGGTTGCATCGCAGCCGGTCCGGGCCCCTCTCGAAGTCACGCGTGTCGAGCACGGCGCCGTCCACGCAAATCCCGGGCTGGCCGTCCTCGCGCCCGCTGGCGAGGCGCTCGCGCACGCCGGCCATGCGCTCCCACAGCGGCACCGGCACCGCCAGCACCGGAAACTGCGCGCCCATCGCCCGCTGCAACGCCGCGACCGCGTGCTCCGAGAGCGTGATCGCGCGCGCACAGCCGGCCAGCGCCACGCGCCAGTCGTTGCGCGGATTGCCACCACACGGCTCGTCGGGAATGCGCTCGAACTCCCACGCGATCACCGGCACGACGGGGCAACGCCGCACATCGGGCAGGTTCTGCGGCGCCGTGAACGCGATGAGCACGCATTGCTGCCCTTGCGCACTGAAGCGGTCGAACAGCGCATCGGCCTCGGCGGCGGGATCCTCGACGACGGTCACCGCGCCCAGGCGCTCGAAGGCGACGCGAAACTCCTTCAGCAGGAAGTAATAGCTGTACTCGGGCGCGCCCAGCGAGCGCCCGATGTTGCCGGCATTGATCCGCGAATAGAGCAGGAAGTGCATCGGCCGGCCCACGTCTCAGCTACCCGTGGCGTCGGCGACACGGCCGGCAGCGTCCGGGGCGTCCAGGCTGGCCACCGGCGCCAGCCAGTTGCAGCCCACGAAGCGCGGATGCGCGACGTTGATCACGTAGAAGATCAGGGCGCGGTCCCTCCATTCGTAGGTGCGGTCGACGTGCGCGTCGGAACGGGTCAGCGCGGTGGTGACGGAATAATGCCCCTCGCCCAGGTTCATCACGAAGCGCAGGCGGAACACGTGCTCCGAGCCGGCGGCAAGGTTCTCGATCGGGATCGACAGCCGGTGGCTGTTGATGCCGAACATCTCGTGCCCGAGGCGGTCCTTGATCATGAGCCCGACCACCAGCGTGGGCAGGTCCACGTGCACGCGAAAGCGCACGCTCATCACGACTTCCTCGCCGACCTTCGCGGCATCGGTGGTCGCGCCGCCCGCATTCTGCAGCGTCACCGACACGATCGTGGCCTCGCCGGTGCCCGAGGTGGTCTGCACCACGCCCTGCGCATTCAGCTCCTGGCGGATGTGCGCGAAGGTGCGGTCCGCCATCAGGGCGTGGTAGAAATCCATCACGATCTCGGGCTCGCCCTCGCGCAGCAGCCGCCCCTCGTGCAGCAGGATCGCGCGGTCGCACAGCGCCTGTATCGACAGGCGGTCGTGCGAGACGATCAGCAGCGTGGTGCCCTGCTCGCGGAACTCGCGGATGCGCGAAAAGCTCTTGTGCTGGAAGTAGGCATCACCCACCGAGAGCGCCTCATCGACGATCAGCAGCTCCGGGCGCCGGGCCGTGGCCAGGCTGAAGGCGAGGCGCATCGCCATGCCGCTCGAGTAGGTGCGCAGGGGCTCGTCGAAATACGCGCCGATCTCGGCGAAGTCCTCGATCGCCGGCATCAGCTCCTCGAGCTCGGCGCGCTCCAGCCCGAGCAGCTGCCCGTTCATCATCACGTTCTGGCGCCCGGTGAACTCGCCGTGAAAGCCCATGCCGAGTTCGAGCAGCGCCGCGACGCGCCCGTGCAGGCGCACCTCGCCCTCGGTGGCGCGCGTGGTGCCCGTGATGATCCGCAGCAGCGTGCTCTTGCCGGCGCCGTTGAAGCCGACGATGCCGACGGCCTCGCCCGGCGACACCGTGAAGCTGACGTCGCGCAACGCCCAGCTCTGCTGGTGGCGCGGCCCGCCGAAGGGCAGCAGCCATTCGGCCAGCCGCGACCAGCGGTTCGGATAGTGGCGGTAGGCCTTGCCCAGCCCGATGACCTCGACCGTATGGCTCATAGCTCGTCCACGATCTCGTCGGCGCGCCGGCGAAACAGCGCGAGCGCGACCACCAGGGCGAGCGTCGCGCACAGCGCGGGCGCGACCAGCGCGGACCACTGCGGCCAGCCCTGTCCCAGCGCGATCGCCTGCTGCGACAGCATCAGCGGCGTCAGCGGGTTGGCCAGCACGATGGGCCGGATGGCCTCGGGCAGTATCGACAGCGGATACACGATCGGGGTGAACCAGAACCAGAACTGCAGCAGTATGCCGAAGAACTGCCCCGCATCGCGAAAGAACACGTTGAGCACGCCGGCGACGATACCCAGGCCGAGCGCGAACACGCAGAGGATCGCCAGCACCGGCAGCATCGCCAGCAGGTAGGCGCCGGGGAAATTCCCCGTGACCAGCAGCAGCAGCAGGAACAGGCCGTAGATGATCGCGAAATTCATCCCGGCATTGAGCAGCACGATCAGCGGCAGGCAGATGCGCGGGAAATTCATCTTCTTCAGCAGGTTCGCGTGATCGAGGAACACCGTCATGCCGCGCTGGATGATCTCGGAGAACAGCCCCCAGCTGAGGATGCCCGCGCACAGGAAGATGCCGTAGGCCAGCGTGCCGGTTTCGCCCGGGAGCCGCGCCTGCATCACCTGGGAGAAGATGAGCATGTACACCGCGACCATCGCGAGCGGATTGATCACCGCCCAGGCCGAACCCAGCAGCGAATTGCCGTAACGCGCGGCGAACTCGCGCCGCACGCTGCTGACGATGAACCCCCGGGAGCGCCACGCAGCGCGAATCAGCTGGATCAGCACGCAGGCGCCCTGATGAAAAAGTGGGGCGCATTATAGCCGCATCGGCGCATCACGCCGATGCCGTCCAGCGCTGCGCGGCGGCCATGCCGCGGCGGCGCAACGGAGCCTCGACCAGGCGGAAATTGCACTCGCTCACCGCGAGCCCGCGCAACAGCTCGATGTCGCCGATTCGCCTGGCCGTCGTCATCGCCTGACTGCCCATGGCATTCATCCGGTCAACGCCTTGAACCACACCGCGTAGGGCTGGTACAGCCACCACTTCAGCGGCACGCGCCCGTAGTGGCGGCGCACCACGGCGATGGCCTCGCGGTAATGGCGCGCGCGATTGCGGC
>JAKJFB010000017.1:0-2347 GCA_022705125.1 Pseudomonadota bacterium | reverse complement strand
GCGTGCTCGCGGTTCACGCCGGTCACGGCGTCCACGAAGCAGGGCGCACCGCAGCGGCGATAGAGCCGCCACCACAGGTCGTAGTCCATCACCATGTGCAGGCTCTCGTCGAGTCCGCCGACCGCCTCCCAGGCCGAGCGGCGGATCAGCGTGGCGGGCTGCGACACGATGCAGCGCAGCGCCAGGCGGCGCTCGTCGAAGGGCTCCACCCACACCGGATCGCGCCGGCCCGTGGCCTCGACCAGGTTCCATGCCCGCGCATAGGCCATCGGCGCGGCGGGGGCGGCCTCGAGGGCGGCGATCAGCGTGGCAAGGGCCTCGGGCAACAGCAGGTCGTCGCTGTTCAGCCAGCACACGTAGGGCGCCGAGCCGCGCGCGATGCACTCGTTGATGGCCGCCGCCTGGCCGCGGTCGGCGTGGCTGCGCCAGCCGGCGAGCCGCGGCGCAAAGCGCTCGATGACCGCGACCGAATCGTCGCCCGAGCCGCCGTCGGCCACGAAGACCTCGACCGCAACGCCCTGGTCGAGCGCCGATTCCAGCGCCGCGCCCAGATAGCGCCCCTGGTTGAACGACGGCACCGCGATCGTGACCGCGGGATGGTCGCGCAGGGCCGTCATCGGCGGGCGTTCAGGAAATCCCGGTACGCCAGCGCAATGCCCTCGCGCAGGCCGGTCGAGGCGCACCAGCCCAGCTCGCGCAGGCGGCCGACGTCGAGCAGCTTGCGCGGCGTGCCGTCGGGCTTGGCGGCATCGAACACGATGCGGCCCTGGAAACCCACCACGTCCATCACCGTCTGAGCGAGCTCGCGGATGCTGACATCGCTGCCCGTGCCCACGTTGAAGAGGCCCTCGGAAATGCCCCTCTCCATCAGGAACACGCAGGCATCGGCCATGTCGTCGACGTAGAGGAATTCGCGCAGCGGCCGGCCCGAGCCCCATACCACCAGCTCACTGTCGCCGCGCGCTTTGGCCTCGTGGGCCTTGCGGATCAGTGCCGGCAGCACGTGGCTGCTCGCGAGGTCGTAGTTGTCGTTCGGTCCGTAGAGATTGGTCGGCATCGCGGAAACGTAACGCGTGCCGTACTGGCGGTTGTAGCTCTCGCAGAGCTTGATGCCGGCGATCTTCGCGATGGCGTAGGGTTCGTTGGTGGGTTCCAGCGGACCGGTGAGCAGGTATTCCTCGCGGATCGGTTGCGGGCAGTCGCGCGGGTAGATGCAGCTCGAGCCCAGGAACAGCAGCCGCTCGACGCCGGCGCGCCACGCCGCGTGGATCACGTTGCTCTCGATCATCAGGTTCTGGTACAGGAACTCCGCGCGCAGCGTGTTGTTGGCCTGGATGCCGCCCACCTTCGCCGCGGCGATGAAGACGTAGTCCGGCCGTTCGGTGGCGAAAAAACCTTCCACCGCGGCCTGGTCCGTGAGATCGAGCCCGGCACGGTCGCGCAGCAGCAGGTTGTGGTAGCCCCCGCGCTGCAGCCGGCGCACGATCGCCGAGCCCACCATGCCGCGGTGGCCCAGCACGAGAGTCTTCTCAAAAGCACTGCTCACTTCAACTTCTCCAATTGCGTTTTGCGTTTGTATATGTTGTTTGCCGCGATCGGCGTGCGCAGCGCCGCCGCGTTGAATCACTGGCGCTGCTCCATCTCCGCACGCAAGCGGCGCGCCTCGGCCAGATCGGCCTCGACCATCATGCGTACAAGCTCCTTGAACTTCACCCGCGGCTTCCAGCCGAGAACCCGCTTCGCCTTGGACGGATCGCCGACGAGCAGGTCGACTTCCGACGGACGCTCGTAGCGCGGGTCGAAGCGGACATAGTCCTTCCAGTCGAGATCAAGCAGCGCGAAGGCCTCTTCGTCGAGGAATTCGCGCACGGAATGCGTCTCGCCAGTGCCGATGACATAATCTGCTGGTTTATCCTGCTGCATCATCAGCCACATGGCTTCGACGTACTCGGGCGCATAGCCCCAGTCGCGTTTGGCATCCAGGTTGCCCAAGAAGAGCTTGTCCTGCAATCCCGCTCGAATGGACGCAACCGCGCGGGTAATTTTGCGCGTCACGAATGTTTCTCCGCGCCGCGGGGATTCATGGTTGAAGAGAATTCCGTTGACAGAATACATCCCATAGCCTTCGCGGTAGTTTACCGTCATCCAATAGGCATACAGCTTGGCGGCTGCGTATGGGCTGCGGGGCTGAAAGGGCGTATTCTCATTCTGTGGAGGTTTCGCGCTTCCAAAAAGCTCGCTGGAAGACGCCTGATAAAAACGGCAGTTCAATTTGCTTTTTCGAATCGCTTCCAGGATGCGCGTGGTGCCCAGACCGGTAATATCGCCGGTGTACTCAGGCATGTCA